>NZ_JAOARZ010000016.1:0-10972 GCF_025210255.1 Donghicola sp.
GGCTGACACGAATGGTATGTCCTTCGAATGCAAGCCGACCGGCAATCTGTTCGGGGGACCAGCCTTCTTTTAACTGGGTGATAACGGCCTGCCGAAGCTTGGGAAGACGAATAAGCTTCCGCCGCCGCGCACGCCGAGCTTCAGCTTGCGGTTGTGCGATTACACCGTAGTCACCACTGAGATTCGACAGCTCGTCGTCGGTGTAAAAGTTCCGCTTTATGTCGCGATAGACTGTTGAGCGGTGTCTCCCAAGCTCGGTGGCAATTTAACTGATCGAAAATTTTGCGTTGAGCATGTCCTCAATGATGCGCCTCTCTCGCAAATCCAACTCAGTATGCGCCATGTCTGTTCTCCTTGCTCTTTCAGCAAGATAGAGGAGGTGTCGCAACCCATTCTAGAATGTGCCCGGCGTAAATGCGGACCACGCATAATAAGAATTATGTTGATTAAGCAAATGAAACGGACACGAGTATTGCATCGCATCTGATGGTTCTGTCGCAAACTGCGGACACGCCTATACTGCGAGGGAGGCGAATTGCTGGAAGCCCGTTATCCCATTCGCGGCGATTTGACCTTTACGGATCATGTGCGCGGTTTCGATCCCAGCGAGCGTCGCAGCTGCTGAGTGAAACGCTTTGAAGCCAAGTGTTGGGCGCGTGATCCGCTTGATGAAACGATGGTCCTGTTCGATCATGTTGTTCAAATATTTGCTCTGCATGATCCGGATCAACCGTCCGCTGCCCGTAAATTTGCGGATTAAGTTCACGGCCTGAAGCCCCGTCAAATTGGCGCCGCTCTTGTCGACGGCAACGCGATCAGGTGTGCCATTCTTTGAAATCGCACGTTTGAAGAAACGGCGTGCGGCAGCCTTGTCCCGCTTTGCAGAGTGCATGAAATCAAGGGTTCGGCCGTCCCGATCAACGGCACGATAAAGATAGGCCCACTGGCCTTTGACCTGGACATAGGTTTCATCCATCCGCCACGAGTTGGCTGTCTGACGCTTTTGCTTTTGTGCCTCGGCTGCGAGGTCTGTCGAAAGTTTCACCACCCACCTGTTCAGTGTCGCATGGTCAACATCGACACTACGCTCTGCCATGATCTCCTCCAGATCACGGTAAGAAACCGCGTATCTGACATAGAAGTACACCGCGTAAAGGATCACGCTCTAGGGACAATGCACCCCTTTAAAACTTGTCGCCAATCTGCCCGCCTGCTTTTTTGCGCAACGGCATATCGGCCATCACGCAGAAACGGAATACAAAGTTTGCGACAGAACCAGTAATGGTGGTGCTGCGGTCCACACGGCGGCGCTTGCCGCTGCGGACGCGCTCTTTGCTGCCGAACCAGAACTGACCGATCTCGACACCCGCGCTGGGGACGGTGACCTGGGGCAGAGCACGATGCGCGCTACACAGGCTGTCCGGGCGCTGTCATCGGACAGCTTCTCCTCTGCCGGCAACGGCTGCACGCTTGGCGGTTGCCCTGCGCAAGGCTATAGGGGGCAGTTTTGGTCCTTTCTACGCCAAGGCACTCCTGCGCGCGGCCCGTGCGGTCGGCGGGCATGGCACACTTTCGGCACGGGAGTGGGCCACCGCTTTCGATGAGGCGGTTACGGCGATCTGCGAACTCGGCGACCGCACCATGGTCGACGCCCTGCGCCCTGGCTCGGATGCATTCATATTCGCTGCCGAAGCGGGGCAGTCGCTGGAACAGTCTTGGGCGGAAGCGATCAAGGCTGCTGAGGTGGGCCATGAAGCGACTAAGGCCATGTGCGCCGGAGCAGGATGCGCCGCCTACCTTGGCGACAGGGCAGTTGGCATTCCAGACGGCGGAGCCGCCGCCGCCGTCGTCTGGATGAAGGCCCTTAAAGCACTCTGACCTGATACGGTGCGATCACGGGGGCGGCATAGTTCGGCCCCGTGGAATACTCACGAAATTTGAAACCGACTGACGCGCTAGACAAGCGCGGACTTTCGCCGCACGGCATTGCCATTTGTGGACTGCTCCTGTTTTAAAAGAGTTTTCCTCATGATTTTAATCTTTTTGCGTAGCGGTCATTTGTCCGGCCTTTTGGTGCGGTTCGTCTGACCGCTGGCCCTGATGAAGTCCGCGAGCTGGATCCCTATCAAGTTGTCGAGCTTTGACACTCTGGCAATGCCACGGGGTGTTCCGGCTGCGGCGGCAAAGATCATCATCATGTCGGTTGCCCTTGCAAAACAGGAGCAGTCCACAAATGGCAATGCCCATGGCGAGATCAGAAAATAAATAAAATTGACATCAGTTTCATTTTTGTACCAGCATAGTGTTGCTTGGAATTGTGTTGCAGAGAACCAAAAAAGTCTCGGCAAACATCTTACCAGCCCCGCGGTGGGCACCGACTGCCGACCAACTAACATTAGAGACATGGACAGAGCGTCCCGTATTCGACCAGAGAATAGCGAGAGAATGAATAGCCTTTCAATTCAGCCCGCGGAACACGACCGCGCTCAGAGCGAGTTCTGCAATTGGCTTGTCGGCGACCGGGAAAGCCTTCGTAAGGGAGAGCGCACAAGAAAGGATTTGATGGTGGCCTGCGCTGAGCTTCTTGCGTCAGAGCCATTTGATCGCCTCACAGTCTCGGGTCTGTGCAAGGCCGCAGGCGTCGCCCATGGAACTTTCTACGTCTACTTCGATAATCTGAACACGATCCTGGCCGAGGTGCTTGGCCTCTTTGTCGATTATGTTCAAATCCTGATACGGTCGGCCGCGCGGCAAGGCGAGGCACCCGTCCGTGATACCACTGCGGCCTATTACGCACTGTTCAAAGCAAATGCCGGGTTGATGAAATGCCTCATCATGGGCATTGACGCCTTTCCTGAGGCGCGTGCGACATTCCAGCGTCTAAACAACGATTGGGCAGAAATCGTTGTTCGGTCCCTGAAAAGACAGAGCCAGGCCGGATTTTCAAACGAAGACGAAATGATGCGTCGTGCTTATGCGCTTGGAGGCATGGTCGATCAGTATCTCACCGCCCTTTTTGTTACCGAAGACCCGTGGATCGCCTCTATCTCGCAGGACCCTGAAGCGGTGATCGCCACACTTACTGACATCTGGATGAAAGGCATGAAGGGATGAGCTTGCTCCAGGACGGGCACCTTTTGCCACTGGACGACATCGCGCAGCACCGGCAACAGGCTTGGGAACTGCAAAGCACTTATGTTGCCGAAAACTCGGCCTTCTACCAAAGGCTCTGGGACGGGCAAAGGCCGCCCGCCCGATTGGAGGACATTGCCGATTTGCCGTTCTCTGACAAGGCGGGGCTACGGCTGTCTCAGCCTGCATCGCTCCCCTTCGGTGACTACTTAGCAGCGCCACCCGAAAAGATCAGCCGGCTTCACCGAACATCGGGAACCACCGGACAAGCGATGAACCTTGCAATGAGCGCGCGGGATTGCGACATCACCGAAATCGTCGGTGGTCGGGCGCAATCTCTTGCAGGGCTGAAAGCAGGCACGATGGTAGTCCATTGCCTTAACTACCAGATGTGGATGGGCGGACTGACCGATCACCTGACTTTGGAGCGCACGGGCGCAACCGTCGTGCCATTCGGCGTCGGGTCGACTGAGTTGCTGATCAACACGATACTGGAAACCGGGATTTCCGCGATCTCCTGCACGCCCTCCTATCCCGCTGTTCTGGAACAGGTCATCGCCGCGAAATTCCCGCATCTTGTCCCCCGTGATCTCGGGCTAAAGTTGGGCCTTTTCGGGGGGGAACCCGGCATTGATGATCCGGGATTCCGCAAACGCCTGAGCGATACATGGGGGATGCAACCGCGCAATGCGAACTACGGCGTTTCGGATGTGTTCTGCAATTTCGCTTCTGAATGCGCATACGACACGGCGCTGCATTTCGTCGCCCATGATGTTCTACATGTGGAACTGATCGATCCAGACAGCGGCATGCCAAAGGAGGTTGCGGCTGGGAACGAAGGCGAACTGGTGTTGACCCATCTAGTTCGTGAATGCCAACCGCTCGTCCGGTTCCGCACGGGCGACATAATCCGGGTCGAGAACACGGAGACCTGCGTCTGCGGCTGTGCTGGCTTCCGGTTTCGGGTGATCGGTCGGTCGGACGACATGGTGGTCGTGCGGGGCCTGAACATGTTTCCGACCATGGTGGCCGCCTTGGTGGCAAGTTTTGAGGAATTGTCGGGCGACTATCGGATCGTTCTGGACGCGCCACCACCATATGACGTGCTTCCTGTGCAGGCAGAGATGGCCGCGGACGGACAGGATGACGGCACGCTATCGCGGCGTATCGAAGAGCGCTTCAAGCAAAAGCTGGGAGCGACGATCCGGGTGCAGATCGTCCCGCACGCGACATTCCCGCGAACCGAAGGCAAAACGAAACGCGTTATCAGGACCTATGAATGACAAGCTTTACTTATGAAACTATTCGCTCGGAAATGACCGCTGAAGGCGTCAGAACGATAGCACTCAACCGGCCGCATGCCATGAACGCCATGAACCGCCGCCTGATCGATGAGATCTCGGTTGCGTTTGACGACGCCAATCGCGACGCCAGCACCCGAGCCATAATCTTGACGGGTGAAGGGCGCGCTTTTTGCGCGGGCGATGATCGGCACGAGCATGTCCAGCCCGAAACCGAGAAAGAGGCTCGTGCCTTCGTTGACGTGATCCAGCGTGCGACGGTCGCCATCGTTATGGGGGCAAAGCCTGTCGTCGGTGCGATCAACGGTTGGGCCGTCGGCGGAGGTTTCGAATGGGCGATCAATTGTGACTTTCCGATCTGGGCAGAGAGTGCCAAAGGCTTTTTCCCCGAGGTGTCGCTGAACCTCTTTGTAACGGGCGCAGTGACGTCGATCCTACCCAGTATCGTCGGCCCAGTGAAGGCCCGCGAGATGCTGTTCCTCGGTCAGCGATATTCCGCGGCAGAGCTGAAAGATATCGGTGTTGCCTGGAAGGTGGTGCCGGATGACGCGTTGATGGCTGAGGCCGCTGCGGTGGCATCTCAACTGGCGGCGCTACCGACACTCTCCACTCGGGCGATGAAACGGGTGCTGAACCAGGCGACAGCCGGCGGACTGCACCAGGCGCTTCATCTGGAAACAGAAGCGACTGTTGCAGGGTTCCTCGACCCAGAAACGACCCGGCTGCTAAAGGATTTCTAGCGGCGAACCAGAAGGACTTGCTCTACGCTATCTAGGCAGACTTCTTGAATGAAAGAGCGGAATTGGTAATTTGGGTGGTTTTATGTTGCCAGAGTGATGGATTGGCTGTTCTACTCTCGAAGATTGTCCAGAGTTGCCGTTTTGCATTCCAGAACATTCGTACACTCAGGGATAGCCGATGATCCTTAACCAAAATCTCGACTGGTCGCAGGTTGCATTGTTGGACGAAGGCAGGGTTGGCGCTGCGTTCCAGTTGGCGTTCGGGAACCCGACAAAGGAACTGTTGCCTCCGGGCATGAGCATCTACAAATTCAACGGCTACCGGACGATAACGCGGCACAATCCGCCCCAGAAAACAGACGATATGAGCCCTTGGTGGTCGCCGACCAAGCCCTTCAAACATGACCCTGGACTGGACGAGAAAAGGCGCTTTGCCAGGATGGCGGGTGTGACGTTAAGGGAATACGGACGGATCACTTCAGCGGTAAGCGAGGACTGGAATTCACTGGCCTATGTTCTGGAAATCAAGTTGTCCGATCCAGTTTATGCTTGGTTCGGCGGCTTCAAAAGCCAGCCCCGGGTCCAGAACCCGACATCCTCGAACCGGCGCGATGCAACGGTTGAGGCGCGTGGCATAGGGAGCAGGCTGGCCGGCGGCGCGACGCAATTCTACATTCCCAACCTGAAATATGCACATGTCGGTGCCTATACTGTGACGCCAATTTAAGCGCAGCTTTGGGTGGAATAATCATTCCTTGACGTGAACGCGGTGCTTACCGACCGTCTGGCGAAGCGGTAGGTCAATCAACACTTTCAGCGTCAGGTAGGCCTCAATGGCGCTATCGGAGATGGTGTCGGGGCGACCGCGCCTGCCACTTCAGTCTGCGTTCCAAGACAAGTTCGGATTGAGCCAGATGGACAACGAGCCTCGCCGCTTCAGGGAGGCGTTATAGTCAGACCAATTCGTTTTGCGGTAAGGGGTGTTGGCAGGCTTTGACATGACAGCGAATCTAAATATCTGTAATCACAAGGAAAAACATTTACCGATATGCGCAATAAGATCAAGATTCACGGTCTTGACCCACAGGCCTACCTCACGGACACCGTGCGTCGTATCCATGACCATAACATCAATCGGTTAGACGAATTGCTCCCATGGAACTGGATTGCCGCGAACGCGCACGAAGTCTGACGTCCCCGCCAACAATTCCATGTGGCGCCGGTATTGACGCAAATAATGACTTCGCTTGAGATATCAGATCCATCCCAGGCGGGTGGTCCTAGTGGAGCCGTTACGATCAACAGGACTTGCAAATGTTACATCGAACACGTGATCGGCTCATTACACAACGAACAGAATTGATAAACCACATCCGCGGCCTTCTGGCGGAATATGGCGTTGTCATTCCGGTTGGTGCTTGTCAGTTCCGGAAAGACATCAGGAATGCTGTCGCTGAAGCAGGCCTGTCAACTCTGGCAAAGCAGAACTTCACTGCCCTGATCTCCGAATTCGAAGCGCTGGATAAGCGCGTCGATGAGATCGACAGAAAGCTCGTCATGATCTGCAGAAAGGATGCACGCTGTAAACGCCTATCGACCCTTCCCGGTGTTGGACCGGTGATTGCAACAGCAATGGTCGCTGCTATTGATGACGGACGGCACTTCTCGTCGGGTCGGGATCTTGCGGCTTGGATACGGCTGGTTCCAAGGCAGTATACGACTGGTGGCAAGCCTCGGCTCGGTGGCATAGGAAAACGGGGGAACCAATACTTGCGGCGCCAACTCATCCACGGTGCCAGATCCGTCTTGATCCGGATAGCAAGCCGAAATGATCAACGCGCGAAGTGGGCGCAAAACCTACTTGTACGGGCAGGCCACAACAAAACTCTTGTGGCCATCGCCATCAAGACCGCGCGCATCGCTTGGGCAGTGTTGCGCAGTGGAGAAGACTATAAAGCCGTATAATCACAGCAATAGGTGCCGGGCGTTCCGGCTTCTAGGAATGCGAGGTGAAACACGATGGTGTAACGGCAGGGGCCGCCGATTCAAAGCCTGTAAGGAGTGATGGCCATCAAAGGCCGGTCATCTTAGAAGGCACTGAAACCACGCGGATCCCATCGAGGCCAGAAGCAACTGAAATGCGTCAAGAAAGGCCGGATAGATTCACGCATCCAATGCCGCCGCTACTATCTTTAAAAACACCTTGCGCGGGGGGCGTCCATAGATCCACTCCTTGGTGGTTACGATGGGCCAGAAACCCTCTCTTATCAAATCAACCTAAAATGTCCCATTGGCGCTGACGGCTGACACTACTGGTAATGATTCCAGAGCCTAGGCTCAGGACTCATTGAGTTTCACAGCCAGAAGATAACGGTTGCCGCGAGTGCGATTGCTGAAAAGAAGGTTTGTGGACATCGGTCATAACGGGTCGCTACCCGCCTCCAGTCTTTGAGGCGACCAAACATTATCTCGATCCGGTTACGCCTCTTATACCTGCGCTTGTCGTAGCGGACGGGCGTTTTCCGTTTCTTCCGGCCTGGTATGCAAGGGCGTATCTTCTTGTCCTGCAACGCTTCTCTGAACCAATCGGCATGGTATCCGCGATCTCCGAGAAGCCACTGCACCTTGGGCAGCCTGCTGATGAGCGCACGCGCCCCGATGTAGTCGCTGACGGGGCCGGCAGTCAGGAACAGGTCAATCGGACGGCCTTGGCTGTCGCAGATGGCGTGCAACTTCGTATTTATGCCGCCCTTGGTTCTGCCGATCAGGCGCCCGCGCCCCCCTTTTTGACGCCCAAGCTGGACGCCGTACGATGGGCTTTCAAATAAGTTGCATCAATCATCACGGTCGTCTCCTCACCGTGCACAGCGGCCAGCCCCGCCATGATCCGCGCGAAGACACCCCGGTCGCTCCACCGCTTCCAACGATTGTAGAGCGTTCTCTGATTGCGGTCTTGTCAAGCGTGGGAAGTTGATGTCCGTCTGGGGTCATGGTTCTCTCCGAGGTCGCATTGAGCGCCTCATGATGGTTTTCGGCGGCGGATCGTCTCCAATGTCTTATGCGGGGTGTGGCCCTGGCCACCCCATGCTCTACAGCGAGATCGATCAACCTCCGTCCCGTCGGGACTGCGCTCCCCGCGTCAGACGCGAGAACTCAGATCAGGCGGTGGCCTCCTTTGTCCATTGATAGTCAGATCCATTTTTCCAGAGCGTCAGCATAAGCACTGCGATTTTGCGAGCCGTCGCGACGGCCGCCTTGCGGAAGCCACGCCGTCCCGCCAGTCGCGCAGCCCAGCTTTTCAGCCGCGAGAAACGTTTCACCTGATGGATCACGGATGACGCCGCCTCGAACAGTGTCAATGGCAGGTCAAAAATCCCCAGAATGGGCAAGTTAAAATTCCCCAGTTTGGCGTCCCGGTTGTCAGCGGGTTTATAGACTGGCAGCTCCATTTTTGATTTTGGGTGGGCGCCCTCTGCGCTTTGGAGGGGGCGGCGGCGCAATGGGTGCATTTGCACGCACATGTTCAGGGATGAGATCGGCATGACCACGTAGTCGGTAGCTTGCTCCCTCGATGTGCATGACGACAGCGTGATGGAGGAGACGATCCAGCAAAGCGGTCGCCACGACGGGATCTCCAAAGACTTCACCCCACTCCGCAAAGCCACGGTTCGAGGTCAGGATCATCGCGCCTTTTTCATAGCGCGCGTTAACGAGCTGGAAGAACAGATTGGCGCCACCTTGCGTGATTGGGAGGTATCCGATCTCATCGACAATCAGCAGTGAAGCGCGTGTGTAGAAGCGGATCTTCTCGATCAGCCGGCCCTCTCGTTCGGCTTTCGACAGGGCTTCGACCAATTCAGCCAGGGTGGCGCGATACACACTGCGCCCCGCTTTGACGGCTGCGACCCCAAGCGCTGTCGCCAAGTGGGATTTCCCTGTGCCCGGCGGCCCCAGAAAGTGAACAACCTCAGCTCTGCGAATGAAGTCCAGCTGCGCCAGAGCGGCCACCCGCTCTCTGTCGATCGACGGCTGGAAGGCAAAGTCAAAGCCCTCCAGCGTCTTGATCGGGACAAGGCGTGCTGTCTTGAGTGCGACATCAATCCGGCGCGTCTCACGCGTGGTATATTCCTCACTCAAGAGCGTGTCGATGGCTTCCAAGGCCGTGATTTCTCCTTGCTCGAGGCGATGCAGGGTATGATCAAGCGCCTCCAGCGCTCGAGGCATCTTCAGCCCCACCAGAGCGCCGCGGACGCGGTCCAGAAGCCCGCTCATCGCGACACCTGTCCGGTTGCAAGCCGACGCCCTACCGCGTCGTAAAAGTCGAGGGATCGGTGGAGGCCTGACGGCCGCTCCAAGCGCACGGCCTGCCGCTTCGGAGGGGCTTTGCGATGGCTCGGATCAACACGCCGTTGGTTTTTGCCCTCGAGCACAGGATGTCGGGCAATTTCCACCCCATGTTCGAAGATGCGGATATCCCGCGTATGGTTCTGGACCTCCAGCGTGCGTCTGCGTGCTGTATCCGGTACGCTGTAAAGGTTGCCATCGACCGAGATCATGCCGTCCTTGCTGACCCGGCGCTCCACACTGAGCACAGCATCATACGGCAGGACTGGTAAGGCGATCAGCGCCGGTTGCTCTAGGGCAAAGGCGTCATCAACGACACGGCCCGGGGTCGCATGAACACGCGGGTTGGCAACGGTTGCCCGCCATGCGGAGAATTGCGCATTCAGATCCTGTAAATTGCGAAAGCTGCGTGCCAGGAAGAAGTCTTGGCGGATGTACCGGAAAGGCCGCTCAACTTTTCCCTTCGTCTTTGCACGATAGGGTTTACAAGCCTTAGGGGCAGCGCCGTAATGCGTCAGCAAGGCCACGAGTGACCTGTTGTACGTCACCACACCTGCTGCGTCTTCGCCGATGACCGCCGTCTTCATCCGGTCATACAGGATTTCTTCTGGCGCCCCTCCCAAGGCCTCGAAGGCGGCGATGTGACATCGGAGGACTGTCTGCAGGTTCTGACTGTCGGCGAACCGGCCCCACATCCAGCGGCTATGTCCAAGGACCAGACTGAAGAGCCAGACTTTGCGCACTGTATCTGGCTCGTCGGTAAAGCAGACCGGAAACTCGGCGAAGTCGACCTGCGCCTGTTGACCTGGCGGGGTCTCGAACCGGCGTTCGAAAGGCACTTGGGCAGGTGGCCGGATCTCTCGCAAAAATCCCTTCACGGTGGAATAGCTGCCCTCATACCCAAGCTCCTTGATCTCACGGAAAAGGCGTCGCCCTGACAGCCTCGGAAACTGGGTCAAGCGCTCTTGCAAATAGTGCTGGTATCCATCCAGCTTGCTCCCACGAAGGGGGCGCGGCCCATAAATCGGCGGCTCAAGTCCAAGATCAAGGTATTTACGGACGGTCTTGCGATCGCAGCCCATCTGTCGGGCAATTGCACTTACGCTCAGCCCCTGACGCTTCAAATCATGTATCAACACAATGTCTCTCAGTTGGATCACCCGGCAATCCTCCCATCCAATAGAGAGCATTGCGGGGCAGATTTTGGCGAAAGCCAATTCTGAGGGGGCATGCCCCCTCAGAATTGCCCACTCAGTGCCTCAACTGGGGAAAATTCACTTGCCCGTTTTGGGGAGAATAAACCTGCCACTTACAAACAGTAGCCCGCGCACCGCACCGTCACCGCATTTCGAAACGCGCCCCGACCAATCCATCTCGCCGGACTGATGTCGCTTTGGCGTTAACCCAAGAAAAGCGCCCACATCGGACGTCCGGTTGAACCGACCCGGATCATCA
>NZ_JAOARZ010000017.1:0-7705 GCF_025210255.1 Donghicola sp.
ATGCCCCTGATAGGCTACGCCCGTGTTTCCACAGAGGATCAGACCCCCCTGCCCCAGTCTGAGGCCCTGCAAACTGCGGGTTGCGTCGAGATCTTTGAAGAGCACGCCTCGGGCGGCAATCGCGCGCGACCGGTGCTGGCACGCGTGCTCGAACGCGTCCAGAGCGGCGATACGCTGGTCGTTGTGCGGATCGACCGGCTTGCGCGGTCTCTGTCGCACTTGCTGGAGGTGATCGAACGTCTGGAGGCCAAGGGAGCTTTCTTCCGCTCCCTGCAGGACCCCATCGACACCGCTTCCCCACAGGGCAAGTTCACATTGCAGGTTCTAGGCGCCGCGGCCGAGTTCGAGCGGGCGCTGATCCGCGAACGTACCAAGGCGGGGCTGGCAAGTGCCCGTACTAAGGGCCGGGTCGGCGGGAACCCGGGCCTACGCGCCCGCGATCCAGCGGCGCTACGCAAAGTGCGGCGCGCGCGGCAAGACGGCTACATGGAGCGGCTGAACGAGACGGCTCAGGACTGGGTGCCACATGTCCGACGACTTCGACCCGATATGGCCTGGGAAGATGTGCTTCGGATCATCAATGGCCCCCTGCCCTACGACCGCCACTGGACGCAAAGCCGCCTTCTGCGCGCAGTGAAAGCCTATGTGCGCGACGGGTTTCTGCCCAATGAAGTGCTTGGTCGCGCTGGACGACGCGAAACCGACGACCGCCTGCCCGCGATTGTCGCTGGCATCAAGGGCGCGGACCCTGACATCACGCTCCAGGCGATCTGTGACCGACTGGAATCCATGCGCGAACGCACCCCGCGCGGACGCGCCAGCTGGCAGCCGTCGTCCGTGAGGATGCTGCTGGAACGCGCGGAGAAGTTGGGCTTGCTGAAGTGCGAGCAATAAACACAACCTTGCAAATCTTCCAACTCATGGAACAATTGCAAGGTTGCAGCCCGTTTTCTGGTCAGGTGAATGGATTCACGACGCGTAACTGATCTTCAACCAGCAATCCGTCGTGCATATCTTCGCTCCACAAAGTCGTGCATCCAGCAATAAGGGCGGCCGACACAATCATCGCGTCATAGACCGAAAGCTGGTATTTTTCTGCCAAAGCTCGGCCCACCAAATGGGTTTGCACAGACAGGTCTTCGACTTCACACAAGGATTGGACCCCTGCGAGAAAAGCGCCGGTCTCCTCCCAACTGAGACCGGCTTTCCTCCGGCAATTGACCATCGCTTCGTTCAGGACCTGCACACTGATCCGCGGCCCTTGCCCCAGGATGTCTTCCGCCCGATCCGCCTTTGGGCCGTCGTCAAGAAGGTAAAGGACGACATTTGTATCCGCGAATTCAGCGCTCATGCGCAGCGTCGCGGCTCAGGCGTGCGTCCTTGGATAGCTTTCCGCGAAACCGCCTTAGCCCTTGCAGGACTTCATCGGCGCGAGGTTGGCGCTGGACGAGCAAGGTACCGTCGTCCTTTATCAGATCGATTTGGTCACCCTCTTTGAGGCCGAGTTCGCGCACAAGATCGGCAGGCAGCCGGACCGCGAGCGAGTTCCCCCATTTTGCAACTTGCATGGTGTCGTTCCTCCAAGTGGATATACGAGCCTGTATGTATATCATCTTGCCGCAATTGCCAAGATCAGCATGCGACGACGACGGCGAACGGGCTTGTGTTTCGACGGTGAGCTCACACAAGATGTGGAAAAAACTTGCGCGAATCCGACTCTTACGGCAATAGTCACGGAAACGAGGCAAAAAACGTCAATAACCGTGAACACGCCGAAGATGCGTAGCGCGGATCGAGAGGGCAGATGAACAAGACTTTCGTGCATCAGGACCTGAACGCGGTCATCCGCCAGCATTCCGAGTGGCTGGCCAACCAGTTGCATTCGCAACGCGAGAGCCTGTTTCCCCCTGACGCCACAAAGGAAATGCGCAAATTCACCTCCGGCGAGGCGGCAGCGCTTCTTGGTGTGAACGACTCATACCTGCGCAAAATCAACCTTGATGGCAAGGGCCCTTCGCCTGAACTGACGGCCGGCAATCGTCGCCTGTATTCCGCGCAGGACATTCAGGCCCTGCGTATCCTGCTGGAAAAGACCGCGCGCAAGCCTGGAGACTATATCCCCGGACGGCGTGATGGCGATCACCTGCAAGTCATCGGTGTGATGAACTTCAAGGGAGGCTCGGGCAAAACGACGACTTCGGCACACCTTGCACAACGGCTGGCCTTGCGCGGTTATCGCGTCCTGGGCATTGATCTTGATCCGCAGGCCTCATTCACGGCGTTACATGGCGTACAGCCCGAATTCGATCTGACAGATGGCGGCACGCTCTATGACGCGATCCGCTATGACGACCCAGAGCCGATCCGCGCTGTCATCCGCAAGACCTATATCCCGAACCTCGACCTGATCCCGGGCAATCTGGAACTGATGGAGTTCGAACACGAAACGCCGCGTGCTCTTTCACAAGGCAACGCAGGCCTGTTCTTTTTCCGCGTGAAAGAGGCGTTGGCGCAGGTTGACGGCGATTACGATGTTGTGGTCATCGACTGCCCGCCGCAACTGGGCTTTCTCACCATGTCCGCACTTTCGGCCGCCACCGGCGTGCTGGTCACAATTCATCCGGAAATGCTCGACGTGATGTCGATGTCGCAATTTCTGCGCATGACGGCTGATCTAATGGACGTGATCGCCGAAAGCGGTGCGGACATGTCCCACGACTGGATGCGCTATGCGCTGACACGCTATGAACCTCAGGATGCACCACAAAACCGGATCGTCGCCTTTCTGCGCACCATGTATGGCGATGCGGTGCTCAACTCGCCAATGCTCAAATCCACGGCGATCTCCGATGCAGGTCTGACAAAGCAAACCCTATACGAAGTCGAGCGGAGCGCCTTTACCCGCACGACCTACGATCGCGCCCTTGAAAGCCTGAACGCGCTGAACGATGAAGTCGCTGATCTTATTCAGAAAACGTGGGGGCGGTCATGACGAGTGGCAAGAAAAAACGGATGTCGATGCTCGACAATCTCGCGGCAGCCGGTGGCCCGGCCCCTACCCCTCAGGCTGGTGCCGCGACCCCTATGATGACGTCCAACCGCGCCCTGCGCTCGGCCCGTGATGCGGTCGATTCACATCATGTCTGGGAACTCGACCCGGCCAGTATCGTCGACGACCGAATGGCCGACCGGCTTGATCCAGCCGATGTACATGATCTGCGCGCCGCAATCGAGGCGAATGGTCAGACCGTACCAATTCTTGTGCGCCGGCACCCGTCAGAGGCGGACCGCTATCTGCTCGTCTATGGTCGCCGGCGGCTCGAGGCGATCCGCCAGTCAGACAAGGTCGCCAAGGTGCGCGCACTGGTTGCCAATCTGGATGATGACAGTGCCCTGCGTGCGCAGATTTCCGAAAACATGGCGCGCCGCGATTTGTCCTTCATTGAAAAGGCGATTTTTGCGCAAGAACTCGTATCGTCGGGTTTTGGAAATCAATCACAGGTTGCAGAAGTTCTGACCGTGACCAAATCTTCGGTGTCCATGGCCATGGCCATCGCCGACATGGTCGGTACAGACCTCATCCGCGCCATCGGTGCTGCACACGGCATCGGCCGACCCCGGTGGGAGGCCATGGGCCGTGCCATCGCGGACAACGACCTGGATCGGGGCAGCCTGATCCGCCTTGCTGAGGAAACCCATGGCAAGGCCGATGTGGCCATGGTGATTGATGCCGCACCTGCGACCGACGACCCCTCTGTGCAGGCGTTCGAGGCCGTGTCGAAGGTTGTCACAAGGTTAGTCAAACCGGCCAAGGCCCCCTCCCCTTCTGCTGCATCCAGTCAGCCGCTCAGGATTGGGGGCAAACGTGGCGGCACGCTCAAACGCACCGCCAAAGGGATCTCGATCGAGTTGCAGAATAGTAAGTTTGCCGACTGGGTAGAGTCTGAAGCCGATGATTTGATTGAAGAACTTCACGAACGCTGGAAGCAGCGTTCAGAAGACTGAGGAAGAGCAGAAACCAAAAACAGGAGGCACGAAAAAGCCAAAGAAAAGGTCCCGCAAAGCGACCGCCCTACGAGACCCTGACTTGTTCTTAGCACTCTCAAGTTAGTCTCGGACGCCGTTTTTCGCAAGTCTTAAGTGATTCGCGGACCGTGATTTCTTTGTCTTCGTGAATGTAAAATGGACTACACCCCCGTAACGCCTTTCAGGCGACCCATAAATGCTGCCATTCTGCACTATCAGGCAGCGGCGCAACAGGACCTCCCGCCTTCTGGCGTCAACAAATGGGAAGCACTTCGCGAACTCGCCGCTGCCCGTATCGCCTTCGGCTTGTCCGACCGTGATTTGAGCGTGCTTCAGGCATTGGTCAGTTTCCATCAGGCCACGATCGTTGGCGGGAACCATAGTGAAACTGTCGTGCATCCGTCCAACAAGGCTATTTGTGAGCGCCTGAACGGTATGCCCTGCTCGACCATGCGGCGGCATTTGGCGAACCTGGTGCAAACCGGTTTCGTAGTGCGTCGCGACAGTCCCAACGGCAAGCGTTACACGCGCCGATATGGCGACGAAAAGATCGCTTTCGGCTTCGATCTGGCCCCCCTCGCCCAACGCTTCGTCGAAGTGTGCGAAGCCGCAGAGGCTGTCCGTGCTGCGGAGGAGCGCTACAAGCGGCTTAGAACCACTGTAAGCCTCATGCGCCGTGATCTAGCGGGTCTCGTCGACTACGGCCGCTCTCTGCGCCCTGACCACGCCATCTGGGACCAGGCGTCCGACCTATGCGTCCTGACGGCGCGTGACCTTCGTCGCAAGCTCGACTTTGCAGAGTTGCAGCAGATGGAATCTACGTTGTCCGAAGCCCTCAACGCAATTAGGGACCTGTTGGAACCAGTGCAATCACAAGATATGAGCACCAATGAAGTCACAAATGAGCAGCACTATCAGAATTCAAATAAAGACTCTTATGATTTTGAACCACGCTTAGAAAAAGCGCAGGGCGAGGGCAGCGCCTCCGATCCGGCGACAGCACTGGTTGCAGAGGGTAGTACTGATGAGCCTGTCTCGGTCGACAACAATCTACCTAGAATACCCCTCGGTCTCGTTTTGGCCGCTTGCTCTGAATACCGAACTTATGCTGAACGACCTGTGCGCCACTGGCATGATCTAGTAAGGGTTGCCGATGTAATAAGACCTATGATGGGCGTCTCTCCTTCAGCGTGGGATGAGGCCAAAAAGTACATGGGCCCGGAAGAGGCATCGGTGGTCATCTTGGCAATGTTGGAACGCTTCGGCGACATTCGGTCACCTGGTGGGTATTTGCGGTCGCTGTCTGCAAAGGCTGCGCTCGGTGAATTCTCCTGTGGTCCCATGATCATGGCCCTTATGAGAAAGGACGCTGCATGAAAAGTTCACAGCTGTGAACTGCGTCTTGTTTCGTCGCGCAGAAGACAGGTTCACAGCTGTGAACTCATTGCTTAGGGGATTCGTCCACTTTCTCCTTGGGCCCGCCTTCCTGCGCAGAGCGCGGACTAACGAAAATCACTCAGTCAGGTCACCATCTCCAAAAAGGTTTGGAAAGAGCCGCTCTCGATAATCCAACGGAAACGCCAACCGAACTGGCGTCTTCGGCGAGGCGGATGTCAGGTATCCAGCGGCGGTCAGCTTACTCAGCGTGTTGCGAGCAGTACGCTCGGACGTCTTGAGCACAATCTGCGCATCGCCTCGTTCCAGTGCCCCATGCCGAAGAACCGCCGAGATTAGTTCCGGCGCTCGCTTGTCATCGATGGTATCTGCAACAAGACGACGATACCGTTGGTCTAGTCCGCCGAGATCGAACAATCTTGCTGAGAAGGTGATCTGGTCGAGCGTCACCTTTAGGAACCATTCACTAAACGTCTTCAGTGCCGCTTCTGACAGGTTCCCCCGTCCGTCGCGGTCTCCGCGGCGTGGACTGTCGGCCAGATCCATCATCCGTTTGTACTCGCCTCGATCGGTTAGCCCGCGGGCCAGCCCACGTGATACGGACCAGAGCCCTTGGCCACCAATCCCCGCTGTGAGGGCCATGGCATGAGACATCAGTCTGCTGACACGACCGTTCCCATCCGGGAAAGGGTGGATGTAGTTGAGCCGGTGATGTGCAGAGGCGATCGCGATGATCCGTCCGCTCGAAGACCGCGCCGCAATCTGAAATCGTTTGTCGAAATGGTCCATGAATGCCGCGACGCGCGACGATGAAGGAGGTAGGTGGCGCCCGACCGCAACTTCCCGATCATCATCCTGGCGCATGCGTCCCGGAACGATGGGCTCTTGTGTGCCGTCGGGATGTTCGATGACCCGAAACTCATCCGGCATCTCTTCGTAGAAGCTCTTATGGACCCAAGTCAGGAATTCGACGGATGTGGGGCGGGGCAGGGTGCCCTTGCGATGCATCTCGTCGATGGCCCGTTGAACGATGACGTGCGCTCGGGCCTCAAGGGCGAGGGGACGGGTTTCTTCCTCAAGCTCGGCGCCCGCCAGCGCCCTTTCGATGTCGCGGGGGCGCGTGTTGTGTCCTTCGATCAGGTTGGAGTAGTAGCAGTTCATCACGCGGACGAGATCGGCAAGCTCGGCTGCGCTGTCAGGATGCAACCCTTGTCCCAGCCCGGTGGCTTCCCTCTGGATGTCGACCGAAAGGTCTGCCAGTTCTGTGGGAATATGCTCCTCGAAGAAGCAGGGTTCGATCCTGGCGGGTGTTTCCAGCATTTTTGCCGATCTTCCATGTTTGCAAAGTAATTGAAAAATAAACACATTTCGTACTTTCAAGCAAGGTTTTGCCGATATGCGTTGCCGATCTTGCCTGCCGATCTGGAATTGCTGCATGAAATCAATGGCTTCGGCAGAAGGGCCGGGCTTTTCGGTTTTGTTGTGTGCCCAAAGGGGCCGGAAAAAGAGAAAGTGTCCTTCGGGTTTTGTGACTGACGGATGAGGGCCTTTGGGGTCCCTCAGATGGGTCCGGGCCGGATTCCGGTCTGCTGTTATTGATGAAGGGCATTCCGATGCAAACAGGTGTCTTGTGCGTGTTACGCGCGACCGCCGCCTCGTGGTGGCGGCACAAGGAACTACGCCGAACCGGCCAGACGGGCCAGGCACTGCAGCTCGAGCGTGAGACCGTCCTGCGTGATCTCGGCTATCTGAAGCAGGCGGCGTCATTGCCAAACGCGCACGTGATCTGCGGGGAGGGTGGGACATTCCTCCATCTCGGTTGGACCACCGTTTCGACCTTCGCGCCGATCGAGCGCTTTCCCTTGGCCACTCTTGCGGTCGCACGAGGGACGCCCTTCATCGATATCCGACCCGTCACCGATGTCATTGCCTTCGCGAGACTGCCGCGGGTGGCGCGGGACGGATCGGTCGACCCTGATCCTTGCGGTTCTGGCAGATCCGTCTCGCTGACCGCCTACATCGACATGGTCGAAGCCCTCGGTGCCAGGATCGCCAACGATCCGAGGCCCCTTCAGTCAATCTGATCACCATTCCCTCTCACCAAAACTCGAAAGGACGCCCGCCATGGCCCGATCCCGCACGACCAAATTCGATGCCTCCGAGGTCATCACAAACGAAATCATCCGCATCATCGAGCGCGGCGTCCTGCCGTGGCGCAAGCCCTGGACCGCAGGCGGCAGCTCACGCCCCCTGCGCGTGGGCGGCGAACCCTACCAGGGGGTGA
>NZ_JAOARZ010000018.1:0-5656 GCF_025210255.1 Donghicola sp.
AAATCGATCTCAGACGCACCAATCGGGTCTTCCATCAACGAAGACGACGCGAGAGACCCGACATCCAGCGAGGCTCTGACCCTGCCCTCCCATGTGGCCGGCTCAGGTACGCTGGATCGACTGGCCGAGAACGCACGTGATTACGCCAAGGCCTCGACCGCCGAAAACACCAACAAGGCCTACGCCGCCGACTGGAAGCACTTTGCGCGTTGGTGCAGATTGAAAGGCGCGGAGCCCCTACCCCCGTCTCCAGAGATGATTGGTCTCTATCTGACGGACCTGGCCGCGCCGACCAATGGGTCCCCTGCCCTCTCGGTGAGCACCTTAGATCGCCGCCTTTCTGGGCTTGCCTGGAACTACGCGCAACGTGGGTTCGCGCTGGACCGCAAGGATCGCCACATCGCCACCGTCCTGGCCGGCATCAAGCGCAAACATGCGCGGCCACCGGTACAGAAAGAAGCGATCCTGCCGGAAGACATCCTCGCAATGGTGGCCACCCTGCCCTACGACCTGCGCGGCCTGCGTGACCGAGCCATCCTGCTCTTGGGATATGCTGGCGGGTTGCGCCGTTCTGAAATCATCAGCCTCGATGTCGGTAAAGACGATACGCATGATTCAGGCGGTTGGATCGAGATCCTCGGTGACGGTGCTGTGCTGACTCTGAATGCCAAAGCCGGTTGGCGCGAGGTGGAGATTGGCCGCGGTTCTTCGAACCAAACCTGCCCCGTTCATGCGCTGGAACAATGGCTGCATTTCGCGAAGATCGACTTCGGACCGGTCTTCGTCCGCACATCCCGCGACGGAAAGAAGGCCTTGGAAAAACGCCTCAACGACAAGCATGTCGCCCGCCTCATCAAATCCACCGTCCTGAAATCCGGCATTCGCGCCGAGCTGCCGGAAAAAGACCGCTTAGCGCTGTTTTCAGGCCATTCCTTGCGCGCCGGTCTCGCCAGCAGCGCGGAAGTCGACGAACGCTATGTCCAGAAGCAGCTCGGACACGCATCGGCCGAGATGACCCGCCGGTATCAACGCCGTCGCGACAGATTCCGGGTGAACCTGACCAAGGCCGCGGGGCTTTGATCCGCTGCCCCATTACGCCGCCTGCCCGCTGAGCCTACCGTAGAAGCTACGCTCGAGGTGCAACTCCCCTGCCCCGGCCTTCTGGACAATACCACGGAGATAGCCGCCCGGAGACGCGACTTCGCCGGCGCAATGCTTATCGAAGGTCAGAACCAGCGCGGCGGTTGCAATTTGAGGCCCAAGACGAACCTGCGCGAGGTTCCAGGCATGCTCCGAGACGCCAATCATTGGCCTCAACTGGCCAGCAACCCGGTGCAGATCGCCCCAATCTTTGAGATACCCGCCCATATTGCGCGCCCAGGACGCGAATTCGGGACAAGCCTGCATCACAGTCGGCAAATCAAGCGCTGCTCCACGTTTTTTGCGGGTCTCAGCAACCCACTCTTCCAACTCCCTATCAACCTGCTCTTCCGGTGGCGCATTTGGCACCACGCCCGCCGCTTGCTCAGTTTCTGAGCGATTACAGGTTACAGGATTTAGTTGGGTTGTAATTAGTATATGGGGGTCAGAAATGACCTCCCTGGGGTTCATTTTTTGAGTCTTTTCGAAGACTTGTGCCTTGGTTGCAGGCGTGTTTTCCACAGGTTGGACAGCCTCAGTTGCCTTAAGGTAAGCTGCCTCGACACGCTCCTGAAGCTCTTTGAACCAGGTCAAGAGCCGGACAAGCTGTTCGGAAGCTTCGTGGCGGCGCGGAAGCCGGTCCAAAAGCTCTTCGAAGAGCCCCGTGAACTGCGCCCAGGGCCCGCGCAGCGCGTTGCTGACGGCAGCCTCGATCCGCGCCCTGATCATCCGTCGTGCCACCGTGATCTGGCGCTTCAGGCGCTGACAGAGCTCACGTTCGGCCTGTAAATCGGCATGCAACTCCTCGAACTCCTCGACACGGGCCGACAGCGGCGACAGATCGAAGCCGTAGGCCTCGATAATGCGCCCATCGGCGTCCCTGCGCCCCCACCGCTTGCCGTTCGGGCTGTCCTGGAAGGAGATCACGCCGATCTCGGCCAGCCGTCGCGCATGGCGTTTGAGAGCCGAGAGCGAGAAGCCCGTCTGCTCCATCAGATAGGCGTTTGATGCCCAGACGATCGGGCGCTGCCCCTCCTCCCAGTCCTGGGCCTGAGTAAAGGCCCCGAGCGTGTCGAGGAGCATCATGTCTCCGGCCTTGAGGCCAATGTATGCACCGACCCGCTTTACGGCCACGAAGGCCCGCGTCTTGGGTACAGCTAACTGTTCACCGGCTTGGGCAAGCTGCTCTGCAATGCCAAGACCCGGTGTCGGCTTGCGCCAACCTGTATGTTTCATGCCTGTTTCTCACCTCCAGTTATGTGGAGGCAAAAGAAAGCCGTTCGCCGAAGTGGCGTTCTTGTTGACAGTGATTCGCGGGAGAGATATCTTCTAAGCGACCAAACTTTTCAGATTAGCTCTCAGGCCACGCTGCTTGGGGGCTTTTCTTTTGCCTAGATCATTGTTCTGACTGCTCCTCTTTCGTCGCGAGGAATTCACTGTACAGCTGATCAAGCCGGCCCGAGAGAAAATCCCCGAACTCGGTCGAGTCTTGCGCCGTGAGTGAAATGCTGAATGCCTTTCCGGATCGGCCGATGACGCCTTTGATGCGGCCTTTGCCGGCGGTCCAAGTACGTTTCTTGGGCGCGGCACGCGCTTTTCGGCTTTTCGGCGCCCTGCCCGCTTCTGCTAGCTTGCTGTGCAGGAACTCGAAGCGTGCATCGCTGTCGAGACCCTGAAAACCGTCGAACTCCAAAGCTCCTTTGAGGATCTTCTCATTCTTGGGCTCCGAGGCCAACTTCTTGAAATCCTCCCAACGATCGCGCCCGATCTGCTTGGCTGGGCCAATCTGTTCGATGACGTGCCGCGGGACGTTCTGCGCCACTGACAGCATGCGCGAAAGCAAAGTACCGTCAATGGTCAGGGCGGACTGGATCACGTCCTTTGCTTGCCCCATATCCAAAAGGCTCTTCGCAAATAGGGCCTTCTCAATAAATGAGAGATCTGCGCGCGCAGTGTTCTCCTGCCCTTGAGCAAGAATGTGGGCCACGTCGTCCATCGGCTTTACAACTGCGCGAACCTTACGGCCGAGCGCCGATGCAACTCGCACACGGCGATGCCCGAAGACGATCATGTAACGACCATCTGCTTCTGGATGCGGTCGAAGTAAAACCGGTGTGTCCTGGCGACCGGCCGCGATCGATGCTTTCAGTTCGTTGAAAGCAACATCGTCATCACTAAGCCGATCCGAAACGAATGACACATCGATCAATTGCGGATCAATCTCGACTATTGTTTCGCCTTCAAGGAGACGCTTCGAGTTCTCCGCAAGGCTATCAATCGAAACCTTCATCGACTTCGAAGCTCCGCGCATTGCGTATCCGGAGCGCCCGGAATCCTTGGGCTGCTCCGGCGAACCAGCCATGACGCTCTTCAGGAGGTCTTTGCGAGCCATCAAGTCATCTCCACTTCGTTAGAATCCAACCGGCGCGCAGTCTGCATTTCGACAGTTGCACGGCTGTCAAAATTGGCGCTCTGCACGGCTGTCAAAACCACAGTCATTCTCGCCCCCAAGCCTTGTGGATCAATTCGGCGATTTCGTCGTTGACGTCGTTCAGGGAGGTCACTGCACGGTCATAAGTGGTTCGAACGAACTGAGAGCGCTCAACTTCGTAAAGCGTCTGTTTGGTGATCCCAGCGTCGGAGATCGCCGTCGATTTCAGTACAGGAGCCGAAAGCATCTGGTTTGGAAACATCGCCTGGAGGAACCCGACCATCTGCTTTTGAGGACCATCTGTTGGCTCAAACCGCGTTACGAGGTAGCGGAACCACTTCAGGCGCATGTTTGCTCCGGCGTCACGGATCGTCTTCATGATCCCGCCCAGCATCAAAAGAAACTGGCTCATCGACATGACGTCCAGCATCTGAGGATGGACCGTCACAATTACCGAGGAAGAAGCCGTCAGAGCAGTGAGCGTGAGGTAGCCCAGCTGAGGAGGGCAATCGATTACGACCACGTCATAGCGGTCATCAACTTCACTGAGCGCCTTGGATATCCGAGTGAAGAAGGTGCGGCCCTCATGGGGATCGCTGCTCGTCAAAGCAACCGGCGTATCGTATTCGTACTCCTGAAGTTCGAGGCTTGCCGGAACGATGTCTAGGTTTGGGAAGTTTGTCGGCCGGATTACTTCAGAGATGGGCTTGCGCTCATCGTCATACCGGAGCGTCTCATAAAGCGAGGGCACGTTGTCGAGCTCAGGCTGGATACCGTGCAAAGCTGTTAGTGAGGCTTGAGGATCCAAGTCGATCGCAAGAACACGATGGCCCTTCAGCGCTAAATGCTGAGCGAGATGAGCTGCGGTAGTGGTCTTTCCGCTGCCCCCTTTGAAGTTTACGACAGAAACAACGTGCAGTTCTTCGCCAGGCTGTCGATAGGGGACATAACGGCGCCTTCCGGGACGGCCATGCTTGTCCAGATAGGCTCTCAATTCCAGCATTTGCTCAGCCGAGTAGCTGCGCCTGCCGGAAGACGACGTTTCGGGCTCGGGGCCTTTGCCCTCGAGGTGAAGCTTCTTGATCGTCGATTGGGTCACGCCGAGATAGTAGGCAACCTCTGCCAGAGAGAACTGACGTAGACCTTTCTGGGCGTCTGGAGGATACTGTTCCTGTCGCAACATGTTGAGACGGTCAGAAATCAGCTCTCCCTGCTGAAGGATGATCTCGTCGAAGGGTTGATCCTTCGTATCAGCCTCAAAAGACCGTTGTCGCATCTGACTGCCCTCTAAATATCGCTTTTTCAGCGATTTCGCTCATTAAAGTGTCATCTACACGGAAAAATGAGTCTTAACAATGATTTTCGCCCGGCGGCTCGACCCCACCCAATCTGCCAGCGGGCCTAGATGCCTCGACAAACTGTAGTGATCACGGATGGCTCCTACCCAATATCTTGGGATGACCTGTCGCAAGCTCTGACTTCCAGCCAATTAGCGCGTCACATGACCACGACCGCAACCTTATGTTATTATTTATTTTTCCTCCATTGCACGGCTGTCAAAATGCAAGAGGTACTAAGCCTTAAAGTGCGTGGGGGACGACGGAAAAGTCTTCTCCGAAACGGATTGCGTCATCATCTCCCTTATGCCCGATCAGCTTTCAGTTGCTTCCACCAAGCACACCAACCAGTGCGCGCCAACATGCAGGCAATGCATGTCAATGCGAAGGGACGCGGGGGGAAATCGGCTGGGTTGCCCCGGCCGATTCTTTGCGTCACGCGGCGTCTTTGGGGCCCCAGGGGATGACGGCCTGCAGGGACAGATCGTCCTGGTTCGCGGCCTTGCCGAGGTTGGCGTTGAAGCCGTGGTCGCGGATGGTCAGCGTGTAGTAGTCGGCGCCGGTCTCCTTGCTCTGCTTTTTCCAGATACCGCCGCACTCGACCAGCTTGCCGCGCGGGGAACGGCCGAGGACGCGGTGCGTGGGGGCCATCGGGTTCGCGCTCGCGACGGGTTCGACCGTGATGTCGAGGTCGAAGGTCAGGGTCGAGATGGAGCCGACGCCCTTGGCGGTTTCGATGTCGGCGCTG
>NZ_JAOARZ010000019.1:0-166710 GCF_025210255.1 Donghicola sp.
AGGCAGGACGTGTTCGACTACATCGAAATGTTCTACAACCCGAAACGCAAGCACGCGCATAACGGCATGCTGTCGCCAATCGAATTCGAACGGCAGCAGAAACTGAACAACAAAGGCGTCTAAAAAACACGGGGCTATTCAATACATATCCGAAACACGAAGGAGGAAACCTTACGGGGGCTTCTTCACGCGCTGCGGCAATCTCCGCTTCAACGCTCTGGGTCTGCGACATGTTCTGCGCGATATCGTCCTTCAGAAACTCTGAAGGAACGCCATTTTTGAGGGAGGCGATCAGGCTGGCCTTCTCTTTGTGAAGGCGGTGAAGCTCCCGCTCCAGGGAGGCTTCACTCTTCTCTGATGCGAAGGCCAGACTTTGCCGGAGCGTATTTTGTTCAACAACTAGGCGACCAGATCGAGTGACTTCAGGTTTGCATAGAATGCTTCCTCTGCTTCACCTGCGGAATGTATCCGATGCGTCGTGAGGGCGGCGATTGTTATACCGATCGACCCACTTGAGCGTTTCCCATTCTGCTATCATGGATAGCTTTCATGGCCCGATCTGATTTATCACCTCTGTTTTGAAGAGACAGATCAAACATTCGGCGAGTGTATTGTCGTGGGCAGCACCAACGCTTCCGACAGACAGATCAATGTCTGCATCCGCCGAGCACTCCGTCTACTTAATAGACAGATATGGCTACCCGCGGTCCGGATCGAAAACCAAGCTTTTGTGAGCTGGTGTTTGTCTTTGCTAGGTCGCTTGCTCGAATGCGTCGAGAACGAACTGGATCTTCATTGAAGTCAGTGCCCGCCAGTCGATAATCCGCCGCGCAAAGACGTCGATGAGATAAGCGACGTATACAGTGCCTGACCAAGTGTGCACATAGGCAGAATCTGACACCCAAAGCTGGTTCGGACAGTCCAAGAAGAACTGACGGTTTACCTTGTCGTCCGGGCACGCTTGCGATGGTGAGCCATTGCGGCGCCACTGCTACAAGCACAATCGCGAACGGATTGGTCGTGACAACCTTCCCCCCTCGGACCATACTCATGACCCCGAAAACCGTCATCCAACTTCTCGACAGTACAGCAAGCGACGTCTTCACGATCACGCCGCGAAACATGCCAGATCTTCCGCGCGCCATAGAGCTTGCGGTTCTCCCACCAGATCGCTTCTATCTTGACGCACAAGGAAGCCTCGGACTTTGCCCAAGCCAAGCCAAGCCAAGCCAAGCCAAGCCAAGCCAAGGCCCGGGCAGGGAACGTAAAACAGCACTCAGCTCATAGGAAGTGGACGGAGCAATCTGCAGCATTTTGGACATCGGCTCGACCCCGTAAAATCCAAGATAGTCTTCAATGAAAATAATCACTTGCGAAACGGGCGGTCGAGCTCCCGCTGCCCAGCGTGCGTATGTCTGCATTCGCCGAGAGGTGGCTTCCGTTTAGTGCCTGCTTCTGTGTCTAAGACGGGCCTCGCGCGGTTCGACAACGACCGGTATTCGTTAGATGCTCGCGCCTTCGGCTACCCGGTCGAGATCTGCGCCTATGCCGAGCGCATCAAGTCCTGGCAGGACGGCAAGGTCATTTGTCAGTATGATCGCGCTTTTGGCGGCAATAGGGATATCTTTGATCCTCTGCACTACATCCCTGTTCTTGTTCGCAAACCTGGCGCCCTGCGCAACGGCGCACCGCTCAAGGAATGGGACCTTCCGCCCGCCATCAAGCGGGTCCAAAGCAAGCTTGGCGAGGTGCCGACCGCCGAGCGCCAAATGGTCCAGATGCTGAGCATGGTCCCCACAGACGGACCGGGTGCCGTGGAAGCCGCTTGCCCTGAGGCCTTGAAGGACGGCGCTCCAGCAGCTGCTTTCGTATTGAACATCTTGGCCCGACACCGCGAACCTAGAACGTCACTCACAATCGCCACATCGGATGCTTTGCGCCTGACCTGAGAGCTGGCGGCCGACTGCAAACGCTATAATAGCCTCAAGAGACCCAAAGATGGAACGCTCACAGGTGCTGTGCGCGTACGCGCTATTGGATGAAAACCGCTTACGATGCGATCATCGTCACAGCGGTCGCCCGCCTTGCGCTGGCCAAAGAGGTCGACGAGTTCACCTTCGAAGATACGTCCGTGAACGAGACGCTGGTGCGCGATCTCGTATCGGGTGACTTTCTCGATCAGCAGCGCAACGATCGTGTTGATCGGTGGAACCGGCAAGTCGCATCTCGCGGTAAGTGTCGCACGATCCTGCATCAGACCGGGCAAGAGGGGTCGGTTTTTCAACATGGTCGACCTCGTGAACAAGCTTGATGCCGAAGCCCGCACCGCCGGTCTGCTATGCTGCCTCGACTTCCTGATCCTCGGCGACTGGGCTATCTGCCGTTCGCGCAAACTGGCGGACAGCTCCTGTTCCATCTCATCAGCTTTCTCTACGAACGGACTTCGATCATCGTTGCAACCAACCTCGACTTTGGTGAGTGACCCTCCGTCTTCGGTGATGCCAAGATGACCACCGTGCTTATGGACCGTCTAACCCACCACTGGGACATCGTAGAAACCGGTAACGAGAGCTGGCGCGTCAAGACCTGCGACCAGCCGAAACGTGCCTAGCCCGACGCGGCTACGCTACAAGAAGGCTACGCCCAAGCCAGCTGCCCTCGAGCATCAACGGGTCACTTTTAGTGGCGACAAGGGGAGGGAATTCGATGCCGATCGACAACGCGTGAAGTAGTGCCAGCGGGCCGCCCTTTGCTTTTGGGTACTTCTCTCGGGCCCTTCAGTTTGTGGCAAATTCGGTGGTAGGGTGCCTCTGTCCATAGGCTACCAAAGAGCGAACTCGTGCAGTCTGATCTTCCCATTTTATGGAGCTTTCGTCGGTGCCCTTATGCCATGCGGGCAAGGTTGGGTGTGCGCAATGCGGGCATTCGAGTCGAACTCCGTGAGATTAAGTTGAGGGCGAAGCCAGAGGCTTTCTTGCAAACATCACCAACGGCGACCGTGCCGGCATTGCGTACGGCGGGCGGTGTCTTGGACGAAAGTCTGGACATCATGATCTGGGCTTTGCGCCAGAACGATCCCGATGCTCTGCTCGAAATGACTGCCGAAGGCTGGGACCTGATTTCCCAGAATGATGGCCCCTTCAAGCGCGCCTTGGATCGCACAAAATATGTGACCCGTTACCCAGACTGCAATCCAGAAGAAGAACGCGCTAAGGCTGTTGCTCACCTGATGGGGCTGGAGGCCCGATTAGAAAAGACGCTTTGGCTGTTGGGCGAGCGGCAGACGCTGGCGGATCTGGCGATCCTGCCATTTATCCGCCAATTCGCGCATATTGACCGCGCTTGGTTCGATGCTCAGCCTTGGCCGCATCTGATTGCTTGGCTTGATCGGTTTCTCGCCAGCGATGGCTTTGCAAAGGTGATGGAGAAATATGATCTTTGGCAAGAAGGCGACTTGCCGATTTTCTTTGGCGTGGTGTAGGTAAAACGACGAACGCTCGCGGATCGGCGGATAGGTCAATCTAATCTGGGCGTTTCACCCGCCCAAGGGGCAGTTAAGGGCGCCGCAGATCGCAAGGCGCCCTGTTAGCGTTAGGCCAATGCCTTCGCTTCTTCGCGTAGAACGAACTTCTGGATCTTGCCCGTAGAGGTGCGCGGGATCTCTTGGAAGACGAATTTGCCGGGGACTTTGTAGTGGGCCAGATGTTCGCGGCACCACGATTTCAAAGCATCGGCATCAGCCTGTTGCCCTTGCGCCAGTTCGACGAAAGCACAGGGCGTCTCGCCCCATTTTTCGTGGGGCATGGCAACGACCGCGACCACAGAGACGGCGTCGTGACGATAAAGCACCTCTTCGACTTCTATGGACGAGATATTCTCGCCGCCAGAGATGATAATGTCCTTGGACCGATCCTTAAGCTGCACGTAGCCGTCAGGATGCACTACGCCGAGGTCGCCGGAGTGGAACCAGCCGCCGGCAAAGGCTTTGGCCGTGCCCTCGGGATTGCGGAAGTAGCCCTTCATCACGACATTGCCGCGGAACATGACTTCGCCCATGGTTTCGCCGTCATGCGGCACGGGTGTCATAGTCTCGGGATCCATGACCTCGAGCCCTTCGAGGGGCAGGTAACGGACGCCTTGGCGGGATTTCAGAGCCGCTTGCTCGGCAGGCGGCAGATCAGACCAGTCGTTGTGCCAATCGTTGACAACCGAAGGCCCGTAGGTTTCGGTCAGGCCGTACAAGTGGGTCACGTCAAAGCCGGCGGCGCGCATGTCGGCCAGCACCTTTTCCGGCGGTGGCGCCGCGGCGGTAAAGAACTGCACGGTGTGATCCAGAGCGCGCTTCTCGCTCTCTCGTGCTGTGATCAGCAAGGACATGACGATCGGGGCACCGCAGAGGTGCGTAACCCCTTCGTCCGCGAGCGCGGCCCAGATCGGCTCGGCACGCACTTGGCGCAGGCAAACATGGGTCCCGATGATTGCGGACAAGGTCCAAGGGAAACACCAGCCATTGCAATGGAACATCGGCAGGGTCCACAGGTAGACCGCATGCTTGCTCATGGATGTGGTCAGGGCATTGCCTTGGGCCAGCAGATAGGCGCCGCGGTGGTGATAGACGACGCCCTTGGGGTCGCCCGTGGTGCCAGAGGTGTAGTTGATGGTGATTGCGTCCCATTCATCCTCGGGCATGAGCCATGCAAACGCGGGGTCGCCTTTGGCCAAAAACGCCTCGTAATCCATAGCTTCGGTGTCTATGCGCGGCCCATCGTACTCGGGATCGTCACATTGGATGACAATCGGCGTGGCTTTGGCCTGTGCCAAAGCCTCTTGCAACAGGGGCATGAATTCGCTGTCCACGATAACGACTTTGGTCATCGCGTGGTCGAGTTGGAACGCGATGATCGCCGCATCCAAGCGGGTATTGATCGAGTGCAGAACGCCGCCGCACATGGGAACGCCATAGTGACATTCCAGCATGGCTGGAGTGTTGGGGAGCAGCGCCGATACCGTATCGCCCCGCCCGATTCCGTGCTGGCTGAGCGCAGACGCCAACTGGCGGGATCGGCTGTAGAACTCCGCGTAGGTGCGGCGGATGTGCCCGTGGACGATGGCGGTGTGCTTCGGGAACACGGTCGCCGCGCGCTCTAGAAACTGGATCGGGGTCAGCGGCTGGTGGTTCGCGGGATTGCGGTCCAGATCAGTGTTGAAGGGATTAATCATAGTCACACATCCTCCCATTGGGGTGCGCGTTTTTGAATGAATGCGTTGATGCCCTCTTCGGCATCGCGGGCTAGCATATTTTCCACCATGACCTGTGCGGCATAAGCGTAGGCATCTGTCAGCTCCATCTCGCTTTGGGCATAGAAGGCGCGTTTGCCGGTGGCGAGGGTCATGCTGGATTTTGACGCGATCTTGCGGGCCATTGTCATGACGGTCTCGCGCAGTTCCTCTGCGGCGACGGCGTAGTTGATCAGGCCGATATCTGCGGCGCGTGTGGCCGATGTCATGTCGCCGGTCAGCAGCATTTCCATGGCGTGTTTGTTCGCAACATTGCGGGACAGGGCCACCATTGGGGTCGAGCAGAATAGCCCGATATGCACACCGGGGGTGCTGAACTGCGCGTTCTTGTCGGCGACAGCAAGATCACAGCTCGCCACCAGTTGGCAGCCCGCAGCCGTGGCGATGCCAGCGACTTCGGCAATGACCGGCTTTGGGCAATTCACAATGCCCTGCATTACGCCCGAGCATTGGCGCATCACCCGAGAGAAGTAGGCGCGGCCCCCGTCGGATGCATCGCGACCTGCCGTCATTTCCTTGAGATCGTGTCCGGCGCAAAATGCGGGGCCATTCGCAGCCAGAACAATGACGCGGACCTTCGGATCGCGGCCCGCCGTTTCGAATGCCTCGCCAAGGGCGGTCAGCATCGCTTCGGACAGGGCGTTGCGTTTGGATGGGGTATTCAGGGTTAATCTCAGGACGCCGTCAGCATCCAAGTCTTGCAGCAAGATCGCACTCACGTGGGGCTCCTTGCTTTAAATCTGGGTCGTGAGCGCGTCAAAAGACTGCGCATGCGCGATAAAAATCGGTCGAAATACGTGGTGACGCATCTGTCTCAACTCCTCCTCCGAGACAATGTCAGAGGATCGAAACGCACAACCAGAGGCGTGTCAATGAGTGTTCCTGAGGTCTATCCGGTTCACAGATGCGCAGAGCAAAGTGACGTAGCGTCCGTCTAAGTCCTTGATTGCGCTAACAGAGCATGGTGCGCCAATGCAGTCACCTCGCGCAGGTAGGCGTCCTGAGACCAGCCGCAATCGCGAACCAAGCGTTCCCAATTCTCGACCGAGAGCAGCACCCAAAGAAGATCGGTTGCAGCCTCTTCGGTCAGGTCCCCCCGCAGGTCCCCATCTATGGCTAAGGCGCGTATGGCCGCCGCGCATCCGTGCCGGACGGCCTGCATCCGATCATCCCACGCTGCTGCAGCCTCTGGGTCGCCTTGCATTGCGCGCAGGGCGACCGAGATCCCGTGGATCTGTGGAATGTACCCGCCCCACGCCGCGATAAAGGTCTCCAGCCTCTCGGTCCCGCGTGTTGCTGCACGGCTTGGGGCGAGCCGTGTATCCACGTCGTTCACCGAGTCGATGTGGCGTGTGACGGCGATCAGCAGTTCTGCGCGATTCGGAAAATGCAGATACAGCGCTTGGCGGCTGATCCCAGCCCCCTTGGCGATGTCGGACATGCGAACGGCTTTGTCGCCGGATTCCAAGAGTTTCCAAGCGGTTTCAAGGATGCGGGTGCGGGTGTCGGCAAGATTTCTTGACATCATGTCAAGTTATCGGCTAGCGATGGATTGTCAACTTTACACGGTGTCAAGTTGACGTTGAAATTCGAACACACAAGGAGACGACCCTATGAACGTCATCGTTTTTGGCGCGACTGGCAGTGTTGGAAAGCTCGCTGTCTCGGAACTCTTGAACGCAGGACACAGTGTCTCGGCATTCGCCCGAACACCCGACAAATTGGAACTGACAGACCCGAACCTGAGGCGCATCGCTGGCGACGCACTACGCCCCGATGAGGTGTCCAAGGCAGTTGCGGGCCATGACGCGGCGGTCATCACCTTGGGTGCGGGCCTGTCACGCAGCAGCCTGATCCGGTCCGAAGGCACGTTGAACGTGATTAACGCGATGCAAACGCACGGCATCCGGCGTCTGATCTGCCAGTCTACACTGGGCGCGCACGAGAGTTGGTCGAACCTGAACTTCTATTGGAAGCGCATCATGTTTGGCGCATTTCTGCGCCCCGTGTTCAAGGATCATGAGTTGCAAGAAAGTCTGGTGCGGGCCAGCGGTCTGGATTGGACCATTGTGCGGCCGGGCGCCTTTACAGATGCGCCGGCGACTGGGGCATACAAGGAGAATTTTCCGCCGAGTGATCGCAAACTGACCTTGAAAATCGCACGGGCCGACATAGCGGCGTTCCTCGCGCGGCAGGTTGCTGATATGACCTATCTCAAACGCTCCGTCGCGATCTCGAACTAATCCCAGCGCGTTCTTGAGCAGGAGAGGACGATGCCAGACCAGCCCGTACTTCATATGATCGCTGGCAAGATTGCCTCTGGGAAATCGACCTTGGCGGCAGAGCTTTCAGCCGGAAAGGGCACGGTTCGGATCTCAGAAGATGCGTGGTTGAACGCGCTCTTTGCCGACCAGATGACCACCCCAAAGGACTATGTCCGCTGCACAGCGCGTCTACGTGCGGCGGTGGGGCCGCATGTCGGTGATTTACTGCGGGCAGGGGTGTCTGTCGTGCTCGACTTTGCGGCAAATACGCCAGAGGTACGATTGTGGATGCGCGGGATCGTCGATGACACCGGAGCAGCTCATCGGCTGCATGTCCTGCAGGCCGATGATGCGCTGTGTCTGGATCGGCTGCGCGCCCGCAATGCATCTGGCGCGCATCCATTTTCTGTAACCGAAGAGCAGTTCCACCTGTTCACGCAACACTATGTGCCGCCCCAGCCGGACGAAGGCTTTGATCTGGTCTTTCATCCGCAGACCGGGTGAGTGACCGGCTCAAGCAAATTCGATATAATCCCAAATCTGCGAGGATAGGACGGGAGTATCGAAGGCCAGTGTGATCGCGTCGCCAGTATCCTCGAAGCCAATCCCAAAGTTCCAGCTCTCCGTGTCCTGAACGATGTGAATGTTTTGCGCGGCCATCGCGGCTTCGATGTCCTCGGCCGTCGCGGTGGATATATCGATATCGACCCCGAACCCTTGAAGCCGGAGCTTGTCACCGCCGGTTTTGTCCATGTCGACGAAGTCGGTGCCACCGGCCACCCCCTTCTTGAAGATGAACAGATCGGCGCCGCTTCCGCCCCACATATAATCATCGCCGCGCCCATCGATCAGCGTGTCATCGCCAAAGCTGCCGAGCAAACTGTCGTCGCCGCCTCCGCCGATGAGCCGGTCATTGCCCGCACCGCCATGCAGGGTGTCGGACCCGCCAGCCCCAAGCAGCACGTCCTTTCCGTCGCCGCCGACCATGCTGTCATTGCCGCCGCCACCCTTGAGCTTATCGTTGCCATCGCCGCCGCGCAGGGTGTCATGCCCGCCACCGCCGACCAGATTGTCTTTGCCCGCGCCGCCTTCGAGCAGGTCCTTGCCTGCCTGACCAAAGAGTTTGTCGTTGCCGCTGCCGCCGAAGATCTCGTCATCTCCGCGTCCGCCCTTGAGAACATCGCGTCCGCCTAGGCCTTCGATCGTGTCATCCTGATTGGTCCCCAGGTATCGGTCGCGTCCGCTGGTCCCTGACCACCCATCCTCGACCGAGAATTCGCCGTTGACCAGTGGGTTCAGAGCGACCAGATCAGGCTCAGTCCAAGTTTCGACGAACTCTTTGACCGTGGGACCCGCACCATTGAAGTCGATGAGGATCCGATAGGCTCCGGGCACGATCATGGCGATCTCTTCGATCTCGATGTCCGCCGTGCTTTCGAGCCAAGCGGTGTTTTCGCCGATTTCTGCATAGGTCAGCGGTTCTGGCCAGTCGCCAAAGAAATCAGCCGTCACAGAGCCTGTGGCCGCGCTGTAATAGGTTAACCGGAAAGCCCCGTCGGGCAGGATGTTCGCCGGCGTCATCTCTGCGTTGCCAGTTAGCATATTGTCGACTGACCAATTCAGATCGAACAGCGCGCCGCCGCCTGCAAAAAACTGCAAGTCGACATCAGCAAAGGTATATTCAATCAGACCGTTCAGATCGGTCAGTGTGACCTCGACTGTCATGGGGGTATATTCCTGTCCAAGAAGGTTAGCTCAGCAATCCTTAAGCGCGTTTCTTCGATGCCGGTATGCTGGTTTTCCTGCAGGCAGAATTAACCTTTCCCAGCCCAACGGCTGGCTTTGACCTCTGAAAGACAGGCGCGGCGAGTGAAAATAATTCTAAACATTTTCTTAAATGAGCCCGTTCCACTCGATAGCGACCAGTTTACACGCGGCGCATGCAGGGGAGTTTAGGCCATGATCAAAGCAGGTTCGACGGGGGCAGTGAATGCCGCTCTGAACGCGATTTCTGCAGCAGATCAGGAGCGACAGAGATCGATGCAAGCTCTGACGACCGGATCGCGGATCAACAAGGCGGGCGATGACGTCGCAGGCGTATCCGGCGCGGCCAAACTGCGAGGCGAGATCGTGGCGGTGAAGCAGGGCATCCGCAATATCGGGGACTTCGGCGGCTTTCTGGAAACGGCTGAATCGATCCATACCGGTGCCATCGATATTTTGCAAAACATGAGGGTTCTTGCTTTGCAGTCCGCGAATGGGGTCAATTCCTCGGATGAACGCTTTTCGTTGAACGACAGCGCACAGAATTTGTTGACCCAATATCGCGAGGAAACGTCCGGCGGCAATCTGGCGGCGCGGTTCTTGGTCGACGGGTCCTTTTCTGACAAACAGCTGACCCTGGGCGCTGGCGATGACCGAAATCTGAACATCAGCATCCGTTCGATCCAGATGCCTGACATTGGCGAATTTCGCGTCGGCACCGAAGCGTCGATTTTCTTTACGACTGGCGCCGGCGAGGCAGCGGGGCCGATCCAAGGCGGGGCGTCGTTCCGCGTAGATAGTGCGGGGCGCAGCGCGACGGTGAGTCTGGACGCGGGCATGTCAGCGCGGGATTTGGGGGACAAACTGCGCGTGGGTGCTGGCGAAGCCTTGCAGGCGTCCGGTGTCGGCTTGGTGGCGTCGACGCAGGTCGAAGTCAGTTCATTGGCCGCTGGGACTGTTGGGTTTTCGCTCAATGGCGTGCAAATTGCGGGTGTCATTGATGGAGGCGGGGATCTGTCCAACATCGGTGCCCTGATCAATTCCAAGTCGAACCAAACCGGCGTCACGGCAAGTTTGAACTCCGACAAGACCACGATGACGTTGACCGATGCTATGGGTGACAACATTCGCCTGTCTGACTTTGAAAGCGCCAATGGCGCGCGCCTGCAGCTGACTGCGCTCGAAGGGGACGGCGTTGCGGCAGGAGCGACCAGCGGCATTCATCTCGGCGTGCTGGAAAGCGGCGGCAATCTAGGGGCCACGATCACGGGCCAGCTCAATCTGGTCGGGAACGAGAACATCAGTATTTCCCAAGACGCCAACACGGCTGCGGGGCAGGGCTTTGCAGAAGCGGGGCTGAAGAACAGCAGCTTCAGCAGCCTAGGAGATATCGACCTGACCTCGACCGAAGGCGCGCTCAAAGCGGTGTCGATCATCGACAACTCAATTGCCCGCGTCGAAACCGGACGAGGCAAGCTGGGTGCGACGCAGAACACTCTAGAGGCACTGACTCGCAGTTTTGGGCGTCTACGCACCAATCTAGAGGCCAGCCATTCCCACATCATGGACGTCAACATGGTGCAGGAGGTCAGCCAGTTTGCCCAAAGCCGGATCATTATGAACGCGGCTCAGGCGATGCTCAGCCAAGGGATGAAGGTCCAATCAGGTTTCCTTGGCCTCCTGCGCAGCTAGGCGCGTTTGGGTCAGTTGATGGGCGAGAGCAGGGCAGGCTCGGTCACGATCTGACGCACGCCGTGAGAGTGATCTTCGTTAAATTTGTTCTCTTCGGCCCATGCGTGCAGCGACGTGATGTCGACTCGTGCACATGTTGGGCGAACCGACCACGTGACCTGCAGCGGCGAGCATTCTTGCTGAGAATACTTTGGACCCGTGGTCGAGCCTGCAAACACCACTGGTTGCCCAGTGTCCGTGGGCAGAGTGTCAGGCTGGTGTAGGCCGTCTACGACTTTGCCGTGGTAGTCATAGGTCCGGAAATCTGCCGCATAGGGATCATTCACTACCAGAAAGACCTGAGCTTCGACCCGCAGTTGGGGATTGGCGCAGGCAGGGCTCATACAGGACCCTAGTCCTTCGCCGGGGGAAACGTCGCAGGAGGAATAGACCCAGTGCACCTCGATCGTGTCGCCGGGTTTGACACCGCCAAAGGGGCCGTGCCCATCAAAGGGGTCCTCACGTTCCTGCGCCGTCAGCTCTGCGGTGTCATTGCACTTCCATCCGCCATGGGTGCCCTTACCGGCGGCAATCGCAAAGCCGGGGCCCTTGTGCTCGGCGTTGGTGTGGGTGTGAATGTTGCACAGGTTCAGATCAGACGCGGGTGGAGCCAGATTGAACAGACGGGGATTGCTGCCCGCGGTCTGGGTAATGTCGCGCGGCGTTTGCGGGCCGTAGCCGGTGCAGATATCAGCGGCCATGCCGATTGCAGGCCACAGTGTTACAGTCGCAGCACAAATCAGGCGTCGGTTCATTCGGTCTCTCCCCGTCCAAAGCGGTGCGCTGAGTTTCGTCAGCGCTTTGCGGAAACCTAGGGGAGAGGTCGTGAGCATTTCGTTACCAAACCCGCAGAACTGCGGGAATGGTTAATGGCGCCCTTAGTTGAACGACCGAATGGTGTCTGCCAGACGCTTGGCACCTTCGCTCAGCGTCTCGGGGGTGTTGAGCGTAAAGTTAATGCGGATACCTGATTGGTCCTTGCCCTCTGGGTCAAACACGCTGCTGGGCGAGATGCAGACGCCGTAGTCCAGACAGCGGCGCATCAGTTGCTCGGTCTGGATTGCGGAGTCTTTGACCTTGGCCCAGACAAACATGCCGCCGCAGGGCTTTTCCCATGTCAGGTGGTCGCTCAGATGCTCTTCCATCGCGGCACACAAGGCATCGCGGCGTGCGCGATATAGTGCCAGAACGCGCGGCAGAGCGTTATCGGCGACACCTTCCTCATAGGCCTTGGCAGCGGTCATCTGGCAGACGCCGCTGCTGAACATGTCAGACCCTTGTTTCGCGGTCGCCAAGGCTTCGATCATCTCGGGCGCGGCGATGATCCAACCGATGCGCAGGCCGGGGGCCAGTTCTTTGGAAACTGTGCCGACATAGATGACAGGGCCACTGTAGGGCGTGCCGTCGCCGCTGAGTTCCAGCAGAGTCGGGAGCGGTTCGCTGTCATAATAGAGCTTGCCGTAGGGGTCGTCCTCGATCAGCCACGCGCCAGTTTCGTGAGCGGCGGCCAGCAGGTCTTTGCGCTGCTCCAGATCCACCAAACGGCCGCTGGGGTTCGAGAAATTAGGAACCGTATAAGCGAACTGCGCGCCGGTCATATCCGCGACAGGATCGAAGTTATCAGCCTCGAGGAGCATGGGCTGATACTCGGGCGTGCGCGGGCGCCACGCGTCCAAGGCGCCGAGGTAAGTCGGGCTCTGTGCCGCAATCTTTTGGCCAGGATTTAGCAAGACTTGGCCGATCAGGCTCAGGGCTTGGGTGCCGCCGGTGGTGACCAGTACGTTGTCGCGGGTCAGGGGCACATTGTCGGAGCTGTAACGTTTCGCCAGCACGTCGCGCAAATAGGGCAGACCGGGGACGGGGCTGTAGGTCATCGTCTCGGTCGGGTATTCGCGCACCACGCGGCCCGAAATCTCGGCGATTTCCTTTACGGGCCAGACGTCGGGCGAGGGCAGTCCGCCACCAAGGTTGATCAGGTCAGGAATCTGGCCTGCGGACAGAAATACGGAAATCACATCGTTTGTGTCGTTCAGCCATCCGGCAAAGGGGGCGCGATCGGTCATCAGAGGTGTCTTTCGGTTTAGTGTGTGTCGGGGCTGTCCCCGAAAGCAAATGCCACCCGTTTCGGGGTGGCATCGCGTTGTTTCCAGTGGGGCGCCCTTAGTCGCGGGTGCCTGCGAAACGCTGCTGCCACTCTTCGCGCTGATCATCGCTGATCTTGCCGAAGAGGTTGTCCGGCACCGCAAAGGCATGACCGGCGGGCAGGCGTTTCACCGCATCGGCGGCGCTGCCAGGCCACTCGGCGTCGACCTTCATCGCCTCGAGCAGCTTGTCAGCGGCATCGGGGATAAAGGGCGCGGACAGCACGGCATAGAGCGGGATCAGGTTCAGGGCGAAACGCACCTGACCGGCGGCCTTCTCGGGGTCTTCCTTGAAGGTCGACCACGGCGCGGCCTCTTGCAGGTATTCGTTGCCCATGACCCAGATGGCGCGCAGGGCACCAGCGGCCTTGCGGACCTCTTTGTCTTCCATGAACTGCTCGTAGGCGCGGATGTTCGCCTCGAGCTGGTCGATAAAGGCCTGATCGACGGGCAACTCGTCGCCACCTGCGGGGACCTCTTCTCCGAACTTGGAGCGGCAGAATTTGGTGACGCGGCTGACAAAGTTCCCCAGCACGTCGGCGAGGTCCTTGTTCACGGAGGTTTGGAAGTTCTCCCACGTGAATTCGGCATCGCTGCTTTCGGGGGCGTGGCTCAGCAGCCACCAGCGCCAGTAGTCGGCGGGCAGAATTTCCAGTGCCTGATCCATGAACACACCGCGCCCGCGCGAAGTGCTGAACTGGCCGCCATCGTAGTTCAGGTAGTTGAACGATTTGATGTAATCCACCAGCTTCCACGGCTCGCCGGAGCCCAGAATGGTCGCGGGGAAGGACAGGGTGTGGAAGGGCACGTTATCCTTGCCCATGAACTGGGTATAGGTCACATCATCCGCGCCCTTGTCGGTGCGCCACCAGCGTTCCCAGTCGGTGCCTTTGCCCGCCTCGACCCATTCCTGACCGCAGGCGATGTATTCGATCGGCGCGTCGAACCAGACGTAGAAGACTTTGCCTTCCATGCCCTCCCAATCCTGATCGCCTTTCTTGACCGGAATGCCCCAGTCCAGATCGCGGGTGATGCCGCGGTCCTGCAGGCCGTCACCGTCGTTCAGCCATTTCTTGGCGATCGAGGTGGTCAGAACCGGCCAGCCCTCGCGGGTGTCGATCCACTGCTCCAGCTGGTCCTTCATCTGGCTCTGGCACAGATACAGGTGCTTGGTTTCGCGCATTTCCAGCTCGGTCGAGCCCGAGATGGTCGAGTGCGGGTTGATCAGGTCCACGGGGTCCAGCTGCTTGGTGCAGTTGTCGCACTGGTCGCCGCGGGCGCTGTCGAAACCGCAGTTGGGGCAGGTGCCCTCAATATACCGGTCAGGCAGGAAGCGGCCATCGGCGTGGCTGTACATCTGCGTCTCGCTGACTTCGCGGATCAGGCCCGCGTCGGCCAGACGGCCTGCGAAATGCTGGGTCAGCTTGTGGTTCGCGTCCGAGGACGAGCGGCCAAAGTGGTCGAACGACAGGCGGAAGCCCTCGGCGATCTTGGCCTGAACCTCGTGCATCTCGGCGCAGTATTCAGCGACGGGCTTACCGGCCTTGGCGGCGGCCAGCTCGGCGGGGGTGCCGTGTTCGTCGGTGGCGCACAGGAACAGAACCTCGTTGCCCCGACCGCGCTGGTAGCGGGCGAACACGTCCGCCGGCAGCTGGCTGCCCACAAGGTTGCCAAGGTGTTTGATGCCGTTGATGTACGGAATGGCCGAAGTAATCAGGTGCCGTGCCATGAGGTGCCCCCAGAATTCTGTTGTCGGGCCTCCCTTAGCGCAAGAGGCTGCGGTGTTCCAGCAGAACTGGCGCTTGTTTGTTGGGCTAGTCCGGCCCTGTGGTGGGGGTCAGGGTGAACGCGCCGGTCAGGTCCCGTGTCATGGTCCAGCTGGCGGGGGCGGCCATGCGGGCACGCACGCGGTCCAGCCGCCACGCCGGATGGGCCGAGGGCAGAGGCGTCACCATCCAGCGCGTTTCCACCCCCGGTGCACCGCCCCGCTCGGGGGTCAGTAGGATGCCGATGGGGGCCTCGGCCCCTTTTTGCGCGCCGCGCTCGGCGGCCAAGTGCAGGCGGCGGATTGGGGTGAGTTCGGGGATTTCGCTGACCTCGCTGATCACGGCTGACACCGCGCCACTGTCTAGCGCCTCTTCCATCGCCCACAGGATGTCGCGGGTCTGGCCAGCCTTGACCGTCAGGATGCGGGTCGGATCGCACCATGCTCCTAGGCCGGGGGCGAAGAGCGTTTCGGTGCTCCATGCAGGTTTGATCCACATCACCGGCCCGCTGGTCCGTCCCGCCCATTCCAAAGCGAACACCCAGCGCGCCGCACCGCAGATTTCATGCACGCGCGCCCGCGCCACCCGCAGCCCGCCTGCGAGGGTCAATTCCGGTCCGTCTCGGTGGGGACGCCGGTCCAAGAGATGGGCCTGATTCACCATGTCCCCATTTTATGTTCCTATTTTGTTCCGTAAAGGTATTCTATCGTTTGGGCAGTTTGTGATGTGCTGGAACGCGGCTAGGCTGCTGACAGAAGAGACATGATAAAGGGAGGAGATATCATGACCCGACTACTGTGCGCCTTGGCGATCACCTGCATGGCTTTGTGGGGCCAACTGGCCGAGGCTGGAGAAAAGATGAAAGTTGTTTACCACGTCGCCGATGTAGAAAAGGTCGGCTTTGCCCTTGGCAACATGGCCAACCACATCAAGGGCGCAGGCGGCCCCGAGAATGTCGATATCGTGCTGGTTGTGCACGGCCCCGCGCTCAAGGCATTTCACGATGGCGTCGATGCTAATCCCAAAGTGCTAGAGCGTCTGACCGCTCTGCAGGGCAATGGCGTTACGTTCGAGGCCTGTGGGAACACCATGAATGCGCAATCGGTGTCCTTGGATGACCTGATGCCCAACTTCACCCGCCGCGACGAAGGCGGGGTGGTCCGCATCGCGGATTTGCAGTCCCAAGGCTACATCTACATCCGTCCATAACATTGCATTCCCATGATACGGGAAATGCAGGCGCCCCCCTTGAGTTTCCCAAGCGGGGGCGCATGTTTGCATCCAAGTTATTGCAAAGACAAAGGACTATCTGATGAAGACCAGACCGCTCGGCCGCACGAGCCTTGATGTGAGCGTATTCTGCTTGGGTTCCATGACCTGGGGCACGCAAAACACCGAAGAAGAGGGGCACCAGCAGATCGAGCGCGCCATTGAGGCGGGCATCAACTTCATCGACACCGCCGAGATGTATCCCGTGAACCCCGTCCGCGCCGAAACCGTTGGCGTGACCGAGGAAATCATCGGCAACTGGTTCGAAAAGACAGGCCGCCGCGACGAACTGATCCTCGCAACCAAGCACAGCGGTGCAGGCTCGCATTCGCGGGATGGTGCGCCGATCACCGCCAAATCCATCCCCGAAGCCGTCGAGGGATCGCTCAAGCGCCTAAAGACTGACGTCATCGACCTGTATCAATTTCACTGGCCGAACCGCGGCAGCTACCACTTCCGCCAGATGTGGAACTACGACCCCTCGGGTCAAAACGCCGCCTACACCCAGCAGAACATGGAAGACTGCCTTGGCGCGCTGCAAAAGATGGTGGATCAGGGCAAGATCAAGCATTTCGGTCTGTCGAACGAATCCGCGTGGGGCACCACCAAATGGGTGCAGCATGCCGAAGCGGGCAAAGGCCCGCGGGTGGCTTCGATCCAGAACGAATATTCGCTGCTGGCGCGTTACTATGACACCGATCTGGCCGAAGCCTGCGTGAACGAGGATGTGGGCCTGTTGTCCTACACCACTTTGGCGGCGGGTCTGCTCACCGGCAAATACCAAAAGGGTCAGATCCCCGAGGGCTCGCGCATGGCGATCAACGGTGATCTGGGCGGCCGCAAGACCGAGCGCGTCTTTGATGCCGTGGATGCCTATCAGACGCTGGCGGACAAATACGGTCTGAGCCTGACGCAGATGTCGCTGGCATGGGCACGTGACCGTCCGGGCATGTGCTCGGTCATCATCGGGGCGACCACGATGGACCAGCTCGAAGAGGTTCTGGGCGCCCACGATCTGGAGCTGCCTGCAGAGCTGCTGACCGAGATTGACGAGGTGCACAAACAGCACCCGCTGCCGTTCTAAACGATTTCGGGGCCTTCGGGCCCCGTTTTCATTGGGGCGGCGCGTGAATTTTCTGGCGGGGCGGGCCGCAGGGTGCAATATCGCCCAATGGATGCATGGATACTGATCACCTTTGCCGCCGCGACGTTTCAGACCCTGCGGTTTGTGCTGCAAAAACGCCTGAGCGCCAAAGAGTTGAGCGCGGCGGGGGCGACGTTTTCCCGCTTCATCTATTCCTTCCCCTTCGCCTTTGCGATCACACTGGCCTACCAGCAGCTGCGCGGGTTCGAGTGGCCCGAACTGTCCCCAATGTTCTGGGTGCACGGCGCGGTTGGCGGCGTGGCGCAAATCCTTGCCACGCTTTGTGTGGTGATGCTGCTGGGGCGGCGCAATTTTGCGGTCGGGATCACCTTTAAAAAGACCGAAGTCATTCTGGCGGTCATCGTCGGATTGATTGTTTTGGGGGACGTGATCACTTTGCCCGCGCTTGGGGCGGTGCTGATCGGAATGGCCGGCGTGCTGCTTCTGTCAAAACAGGCCAAGGGCGCGGCATGGGACAATGCAGCGGTCGCGCTCGGACTCGGATCGGGTCTGCTTTTTGCGATCTCGGGCGTGACCTATCGCGGGGCGACCCTCGCGGTTCTGAGCGATGATCCCTTTTTGCGGTCCTCGGTTGCACTGGCGATGGTGACACTGTTCCAGACCGTCGTGATGGCGGCATGGTTGCAGATCAGAGACCCCGGACAGATCACCAAAGTGGTCAAGGCATGGAACCGCGCGGGTCTGATCGGGATCATGAGCCTGTTTGGTTCTCTTAGTTGGTTCACCGCGTTTACCTTGCAGCCCGCAGGTCTGGTCAAAGCGGTCGGTCAGGTCGAACTGATCCTGAGCATCATGGCGGGGCATCTCATCTTTGGCGAACGTCTCTCGCGGCGCGAGCTTGTGGGCATCGCGACCATCGGGCTGAGCGTCGTCGTGCTGGTATTGGTCAGCTAAGAGGGCTGCCCCCGCCAAGACGAGCAAAGTGGATATCCTCGTCCCGATCTTTGTAAAACGGCACGCTGTCGGGCACCGGGCCGCCTCGCAAACGGGCGGCGATTTCGGCCAGAACGACCTCTGTGATAAATGGCAGATCGAACTGGCGCACCTCGGGCAGCGGGATCCATTGCAGGTGGCTGAGTTCATCGCAAGCGGCCGTGAAATCGTCGGGATCGGTGACCAGCGCCTCTGCGTCGATCAAGAAGAAACGCGCATCGAACCGGCGTGGGCGGCCGGGCGGGGTGATTGCGCGGAACACAAACTCCATCGAACCCGCCGCAGGCAGATAGCCACGCTCTGCGAACCCCTGCCAGTCGTCGGGAACGTCGTCGGGCCATGTGCCCGCGGTTCCCAAAATCTGGCCAGTCTCTTCCCACAACTCGCGGATCGCGGCAATTGGTAGGGCGCGGGCCACGGCCTCTGGGGTCTGTTCGGCGAGCCGCGCGCTGCAGGGATCGGGCAGGGGCGCTGCCAGCGGGATGGTGCTGTCCCCTGCGTCTACGGCCCCACCGGGAAAGACAAACTTCGAAGGCATAAACGCCGCTTTGGCCCCGCGCTGGCCCATCAATATGCGTGGAGCGGTGGACGCGTCACGCACCACGATCACGGTGGCGGCGTCACGGATGGCGATTTTGTCGATGCCTGTCGAAATAGTGCTACCCTTTTGCACGCCCGAAGCCGTGCATCCTTTTTGACCACTGAAGCGCAACCATCGCGCCCTTTAATCTAGGCAGAAGGTAAAGCGAGAGTGCAACGCAGCCAATGGTGAAAATGGTGAACAGCACCAACGGATCGGGGCGCCAGATTTCAAACGCAAGCAGCAGGATTGGCGCCATCAGGTGGCCCACAATCAGGATGGTCAAATAAGCCGGACCGTCATCGGCGCGCTGGTGGTGCAGCTCTTCGTGACACACAGGGCAGGTGTCGCGGACCTTGAGATAGCCCTTGAGCAGCGGACCGCTGCCACAGTTGGGGCATTTGCGGCGCCAGCCTTTCCATAATGACGGGTAGAGCGGGCGATCCTCGCCGACGCCCGCTTGGGTGTTTTCAGACATTCCATCCTCGTTCGCGCTGAATGTGCGGGAAACTTATACGTTAGCGTGCAAAGTAAAAGGGTGCGGAGTGTCCTTGCGGCTCCATGTCGCGAAGGGACGCGCAATCTGTTCTATCTCATGCACAAAAATCTCGATGCACCTGCGACGGAATTCCAGAGCCCCCGCGTTTTACTTCATGAACACGGCGAGAGTTGAGGCCTCTCGCTGAGGTTCGAGGCCACACTGTAAATGGAAACTGGAAGGACGAACAGGATGACCAAGACTTCGACAAAAATCGTACTGGGACTTGCTGGACTGGCCGCGAGCGCCATGCTGATAGTCACCACCGCCCAAGCGCGCCCCGGCGGCATGATGGGGCACGGCGACCATCCTGCTTTTGCCGAGCTGGATGCCAATGCCGACGGTGAAGTCTCTGCCGAAGAATTCGAAGCGTTCCGCGCTGCAAAATTCGCCGAAGCGGACACCGATGGCGACGGCGCACTGAGCCCTGACGAGATGATCGCGCGGATGGAAGTGCAGCGCGCCGAACAGATGCGCAGCCGTATGTTGCAGCGCTTTGACACTGACGGCGACGGCAAAATCTCGCCCCAGGAAATGGCTGCTAAACGTCCCGGTGACATGATCCAGAAGATGGATAAGGACGGCAACGGCACCATCTCGGAAGAAGAGTTTGCTGCTATGGAACGCCCGATGATGCGCAAGGGTGACGGCCCCCGCGGCATGAAGAACACCTGTGAGAACGATGGTGGTCGTCACGGCGGCGGTGAGCGCGGCGAAGGCGGCAAGCACATGCCTCGCTGCCAGTAATCGGCATTGAACAAGGGGTGGCGCGTCTAGGCGCGCCACCGGTTGCCGGTCTTGGCGGTAACGGAGTAATCAGGGCTTTATGACGATGCCTTATGACGCAGTGAGCGAGCTTTCGGACGAAGCGCTCTTGGTGCTGTACGCCAAGGGGGATCCGTTGGCTGCCCAAGTGTTGTCGCGCCGGTTCCTGCCGCGCGTGCTGGCCCATGCCACACGCGTGCTCAAGGATCAGGCCGAGGCAGAGGATGTTGCCCAAGAGGCAATGCTCCGTCTGTGGAAGATAGCGCCGGACTGGCGCGCGGGCGAAGCCCAAGTGACCACGTGGATGTACCGCGTCACGGCCAACCTATGCACAGACCGCATTCGCAAACGTCGCAGTGTTCCGCTGGACTCAGCGCCAGAGCCCGAGGATGACACCCCGAGCGCAGGCGAGGCGATGCAGGATGCTGCTCGGGCGCAGGCGCTGAATGCCGCGCTCATGGAGTTGCCGGACCGTCAGCGCCAAGCCGTGGCCTTGCGCCACCTCGAGGGGTTGTCGAACCCTGAAATTGCAGAAATTCTGGACTGCGGTGTCGAGGCTGTCGAAAGCCTGATTGCCCGCGGGAAACGCGCCCTGACCAAGATATTGCAGGGCAAACGAGAGGAACTGGGATATGTCGATGAATAAAGACGACGACAGCTTGGACCTGGAACTCTGGTTCAGTGCGTCCCGCAAACACACGCAAGACCCCTCCGATGATTTGCTGGCCCGTGTTTTGGCGGATGCCGCGATGCTTCAGCCCGAGGCGCCTGGAATTGTGACCACCGCGCCCGATCCTGCGCCGCGTGTCTCGCTCTGGGCGCAGTTTACGAATGCGATTGGCGGCTGGTCCGGTCTTGCGGGTCTGGGGACTGCGACAGTGGCGGGCTTGTGGATCGGGCTTAGTGCGCCGAACACCCTGATGACCCTGAGCAGCGCGATGACCTCTGGGGAATACGAGCCGACCTATCTGTCGGAGATAGAAGATTACGCCTTGTTGGTGATTGAAGAAGGGGCCGAATAAGATGGCTGATACGGACAAGCCCGCAAAATCCGCAGCGTCGACCCCGCGCTGGATCAAGGCCCTGTTGGCGGGATCGCTGGCGCTGAACTTTGCGGTGATCGCGGGGGCCATCGGGATGGCGGTCACCTTTGACGGCCCCCCGCCGCCCAAGGATGGCGGCATGTTCGGGATCAGCGGCTATGTCCGCGCCCTGCAAGAGGACAAGCGCAAGGAGTTCGGCCGCACAGTGCGTGATGCGCTGCCCCAGCGTCCGTCACGCGAAAGTTTTATGGCCCAAGCGCAGGCGACTTTGGACCTGATCCGTGCCGAGCCCTTTGATGCGGCAGCTTTGGACGCGCAACTCAGCGCGATGGCCGAACGGTTCGAAGTGGGCCGCAAGACCGGAGATCGCGTGTTTGTTCAGATCGTTGAACAGATGACCCCCGCCGAGCGCGCGGACTACGCGGACCGTCTGGAAAAGCGCATCGAAAAGGGCTTTGAGCGCAACAAAGGCAAGTTCAAGCCGCACTAAGCGGCGCGACACACACGCGATTGCGGCCATCATTCTTGGCCGCATAAAGCGCGCCATCGGCAGCCTGTAGCGCGGTGTCGATTCCGCCGAGCCCACCTGAAAACAGTTGCACCCCCACCGAAACAGTCAGCGCCACTTCAGGTGCATCAGCTCCAAGCGCGACAGGGCAGGCCGAAATGGCGTGGCGTATTTCTTCGGCCACAGCAATCGCGTGAGAGGGGTCTTCGACCGTCAGTCCGATCAGGAACTCTTCGCCGCCGATCCGCGCCAGAACAGGCGCATCGGGCAGGGCCGCATGTAATCGGCGCGAAATCTCGATCAGGGCTTCGTCTCCGGCGCGGTGGCCGTAGGTGTCATTGATCCGTTTGAAGTGATCCACGTCCACCAGCATCAAGGCCAGCATCTGATCGCTCCGGCGGGCCCGCTCGCTTTCCCGTGCCAGCGCAGGCATTGCGCCGCGCCGATTTTGTAGGCCCGTCATCGGGTCCAGCAGCGCCTCGGCGAAACCCTGACGCAGTGCGTCTTGTTCTGCTTTGATCCGCAGTTGCCGCCGCATCAGTGCGCTGATCCGCAACCCGATCTCGCGCGGGGCCATGGGTCCGACAAACAAATCGTCTGCCCCCATATTCATGAGCTCGATCCCGTGGCGTTCAAGCGCGGTGTCGAACAACCCGAGGATCGCTGCGCCGCCAGAGCTACGATGGGCCCGCAACTCCATCAGTAAATGCGCGGCCGGAAAGGGCTGGGCGTCACTGACCGCAAAGATCACAACTTCGGGCTTGGTGCCACTGTCGCAAGCCTTTGCGGCGTTGCTCCAGTCTGAGGCACGCATGGGGCCGGTCCATCCTTTGGCGATTTCTTTCAGTGCGGTCTTTGCGGTCTCTTGGGTCGCGCCGACGACTAGAACGGGGGCAAGCGCAAAGCAGGCAGGACCGTCGATCGCATAGCCCGCAGGCAGTGCTGCGGTACCAGCGGCATCAAACCCCGCGCGGCGGGTCAGACTACGCAGGCGCGCCACAAGTTCCGCGGGATTGGCGGCGCGCCACAGGGCGTCGTCTGCACCGGCTGCCAGCGCATCGGCGGCTCTGTCCGACTCTGCGGTGTCGACCAGCACCATAACGGGCACGCGTGCGCCCAACAGGTTCCGGACATGCTGGATCGCGTCCACTGGCAACCCGCCCAAACACCGCGCCGCGATGATCACCGCATCAAACATCTCTTGCGGTTGGATTTCGGCGATAGAACCCAGCAAACTGACCTGATAGGACAGTTGGGACAAACGCACTTCGAGCATGATCCTGTTGATCGCCACATCATCAATGACAAGGATATGACCCGCCATGAGTTGCCTGCCTCCGGTTTGCTGCTGTTAGGTTATTTATCGGTAATGTGGGTTAAAACTTCCTTTCCAACTTCGGAGAAATTTGAATGAACAGTGCTGCTGCAGAGGTTTTGGCAATCAAGGCTCTGGGCTGGCTTGCAGCCCAAGAAGATCTGCTGGGGGTCTTTATGGGCTCTAGCGGTATCCAGCCCGACGAGCTGCGCACCAAAGCTGGCGATCCGGAATTTCTGGGGGCTGTGCTTGATTTCATTACCATGGACGACGCATGGGTCGTTCAGTTCTGTAATGATAATGGCTTGGCCTACGAGGAGCCCCTGCGCGCCCGTCAGGCCTTGCCCGGAGGACAGCAGGTACATTGGACATGAGCGCACCCGTCAAAGGCATTCTCTTCGACAAGGACGGCACCCTTTTCGATTTCAACGCGACATGGGCGGCATGGGCCTATGACTTTCTGACCGATCTCGCAGGGGGTGACGCGTCCAAAGCGGCGTTTCTGGCAGGTACGCTTGGGTTCGATTATGCCCATCGCAGTTTTCACCCCGAAAGCCCCGTGATCGCGGGCACGCCAGAGGAAATCGCTCAATATATCATGCCATTCGTACAGGACGTGCCTGATGCCGAGCTTTTGGATCGCATGAACCAGTCAGCTGCCAACGCCCCACAAATAGAGGCTGTACCGCTTGCGCCGCTCTTGGATCAGATGCGCGCTGCCGGTCTGCTGTTGGGCGTTGCGACGAATGATGCAGAGCTGCCCGCCCGAAGTCACTTGGGCCGCGCAGGCGTGCTCGACAAGTTTGATTTCATCGCCGGTTTCGACAGCGGTTTTGGGGGCAAACCCGCACCGGGCCAGATGCTGGCTTTTGCGGACCAAGGTGAGCTGGACCCCGCGCATGTGGTCATGGTCGGCGACAGTCTGCACGATCTGCACGCGGGCCGCGCGGCAGGGATGCGGTGCGTCGGCGTTCTGACGGGCCTCGCCACAGGTCCCGATTTGTCGGAGCATGCTGATGTTGTCCTGCCCGATATCAGTTTCCTTCCCGATTGGTTAAAGCAACAGGGACTCTGGCCGGTTCCGGAAACACTTCGCTAACCCTTTCACCGACGCCATCAAATACTGCGAATTTTACATGTTAGGGCGCTATTAAGCCTTCGTCCGCTACGCCTCTTTCAAACAAGGAGGCTCTGATGCACGGCTTGATTAATTGCGCGATCGAACGCTTTGTGCGGGATACCTACGGTGATCAGACGTGGCGGATGGCCTGCGCTGCGGCGGCAGTGCCAGAGCAAAAGTTCGAGCCGCTTCTCACCTACGAGGACCCGCTGACTCAATCGCTGATCGCCTCTTGCGCCGAAGTCCTGCGCCGCACTCCGGACGTGGTTCTCGAGGATTTGGGCTCCTCGCTTATCTCGGGGGCGGGAGATGCGGCGGTCGCGACACGCCGATTGCTGCGTTTCTCCGGTCGTAGCTTTGTCGATTTTCTCTATGCTCTGGACGATCTGCCCGACCGGATTGCGCTGGCCGTACCTGACCTGAAACTACCGGAGCTGCATGTGGAAGAGCAGCGCCCCGACCTGTTTTACGTGAGCGCAGGCGAGGGCTGGCCCGGCTACCTCCATGTCGTCCACGGAGTCTTGCGCGCGATGGCCGACGAATACGGTGTTCTCGTGCTCATCGACCTTGTCGACGGAAAGCCGGGGCTAGAAGTGCAGGTCATCGACATGGCGTTCACGGCGGGGCGCGCGTTTACCCTGCGCGCCGGATGACGATCTCGTCCCCCCAAACATCTCTGCTGGACCATCTGTGCCCGCTGCATGCCGTTCTGGACGCAGAAGGGCAGATCACATCCTCCGGTCCGACCCTGACCAAGATTGTGGGGGGCGATCCCCAAGGCCCGATTTTGGACCTGTTCGATCTGCGTAGACCCACGGGGCTGACCGATCCCCAGACCTTGGTGAAGACTCGCACGGATCGTCTGCTTTTGTCGCCCAAGACCCAGCCGGATCTCAAGATGAAGGGGGTCCTGCATCCTATGCAGGGCGGTGCCGTCTTGAACTTATCTTTCGGCCTATCGGTCCGAGAGGCGGTGCAAGCCTATGATCTGACCCAGCACGACTTCCCCGAGACCGATTTGACGGTCGAGATGTTATATATGATCGAGGCGAACACCTTGGCGATGACAGCTGCCATTGATGTGACCCGACGTCTGCAATCGGCGCGGCAGCGCGCGGAGTCGGCGTCGCACACCGATCAGTTGACCGGCCTCTTGAACCGGCGCGGGTTGGAGGTGGCGGTCGACGCGCTCAAAGAGGGGACGGTGCCCTGCGCCCTCGTGCTCATGGATCTGGATCACTTCAAATCGGTGAATGATACATTGGGCCATGCCGCAGGGGACCGCGTGCTAGAGCATGTTGCGAATCTCTTGCGGCGTTACACGCGCCAAAACGACGTGGTCGCGCGCTGCGGCGGAGATGAATTCACTCTTCTGATCCCTGAAATCACCGCACAAGATCTCAGTCAGAGACTGGACGCGCTCATTTCTGCTGTGAGCGCTCCCATAGAATTCGAGGGCCAAATGTGCCGCATCGGTGCCTCTGCGGGCTGGTCTGTTGTTGACGCGGCGGAACTCAAAGACTTTGAAAACTTAGTAAAAATTACCGATGAGGCCCTCTATGCGGCCAAGCAAAGCGGGCGGAGTTGTCATCGTCCCGCGCAGGTCGCGCAAAAATTGTAAATTACATCAGGGGCTTGCAAAATATTCCTATTCGTCATTTTCATGAGGCGCTGCTTTTGGATTATTTCTATCCGTAAGTATGCCAAATGAAAAAGGGCGGCTCACTCGGCCGCACCGAAAGGGATGTAAATGAGAGTTCTGTTGGCTGACGACCACGAATTGGTCGCGCAAACAATCGCGGCATATCTACGCTCAGAGATACATGCCGATGTAACAGTGGTTCCCAATCTTCCAGAGGCCTTGCAGCAGGTCTCTATTCAACGCGCGTTCGATTTGGTGATGCTCGACCTCAATATGCCGGGTATGAATCACCTCGAGGGGCTAGAGAAGATGTTGTCTGCGTCGGATGGGGCGCGGGTGGCGATTGTCTCTGGTCACAACGGGCGCATCATCGCAGAAGAAGCGATTGCGCGGGGGGCCTCTGGCTTCTTGCCCAAAACGATCGCGCCGGTTTCCATGATTTCCGCAATCCGTCTGATGGTGGCGGGCGAGGTGTTCTTGCCCTTTGCGTCACTCATCGCAGTGGACGAAGACACCGCAGCGGCGCCCCTCACACGCCGCGAGCTGCAAGTGCTTCAAGGAATCTGTGAAGGTAAATCCAACAAAGAGATTGCCCGCACCCACGAACTGCAAGAGGTCACCGTCAAGCTGCACGTCAAAACCCTGAGCCGCAAGTTGGGGGCCAGAAACCGCACCCACGCGGCTATGATCGCCCGAGACCGACAGCTCTGCTGAACGGAAGATGGCAAAAAAAACACCAAAGACGGCGTACGCGCCGTTTTTTTGTGTCTGCACTGTCAGGAAGAAGGTGGCAGTCCGTAGGGGAATCGAACCCCTCTTTCCAGGTTGAAAACCTGGCGTCCTAACCGATAGACGAACGGACCAGCCTTGGTGACGGGTGTTTACTGTTGGGGCGGTGTCTGTGCAAGAGAAAATCCGCAGATTTTGACAGTTTTTTGAACGCGCGAAGGCACATCAAAACCAAAGCAAATCTATCGAATTTCAATTGGGAAAAGTGGCAGTCCGTAGGGGAATCGAACCCCTCTTTCCAGGTTGAAAACCTGGCGTCCTAACCGATAGACGAACGGACCATCCTGCCGGTAAAGCGCTATTTAACGCCCCGAGCGGCGGACGCAAGTGCCAATTTGCGCTGTCGCTACAATTTGTTTTCGACAGCTTTCAGGGCCGTCAGTAAACAAAAAAGCCGCTCCGAAGAGCGGCCTTTGACCCGACAACAGTGGCAGTCCGTAGGGGAATCGAACCCCTCTTTCCAGGTTGAAAACCTGGCGTCCTAACCGATAGACGAACGGACCATCCTGTCGGTGAAGGGGTGTTTACTGTTCTGCGCTGTTCGGTGCAAGCACAAAATGCAGGACACAGCATCATTTTTCAAAACCCCGAAAAATGATGTGATAACAGAGCGGTATTTGAAAGCTCTGCGCCGGATCTCAGCCTTCGGAGGCGGGCGCCGCATCTTCGAGCCGCAACTGAACGCTGGTGCGCCCCTGCCAGTGATTCAGTTCCAGACGACCGGCGAGATGAAACGGCGCGCCATTATGATTTTCGAGCCGCGACCCGAGGTCCGTGTCATACGCGCCAAAGCAAATGCCCTGCAGGCGTCCCCCCATGCCGTCGGACACGGTGAGCCGCAGATGGCTTTCGCCGACGCGCTTGGCAAAGGTGATCTTGCAAGAGGGCAGGGCAAAGCGCGGCCCCGGCGCACCCGCGCCATAGGGCCCCGCCGATTCCAGTTGCTCGATCAGTTCCGGTGTCGCAGCGCCGGGCATGATCGGGGAATCGATGCGCAGCGCGCGCGGACCGCCAGCTCCAGCGCCTTGGCGTTCTAGCAGTTCTGTCAGCCGCGCCATCGCGGGCTCCAACTGCTCTTGCGAGACGGTCAGACCAGCCGCCATCTTGTGGCCGCCGCCCTTAAGCAGCAGCCCCTCTTGGGTCAGCTTGTGGATTGACGCCCCCAGATCAACGCCGTTCACCGAGCGGCCCGACCCTTTGCCTTCGCCATCCGCGAAGCCGATCACGACCGAGGGGCGGTTGGTCGCCTCTTTCAAGCGCGAGGCGACGATCCCCACGACGCCCGGATGCCAGTCGTCGCCCGCAGCCCACACCAGCGGCAGATCGAGCCCGCGCCCTTCGGCCTGTTCCATCGCGGCGGCGCGCACGGCGGCCTCGATCTCTCGGCGTTCTGTGTTGTAGCCATCCAGCCGGTCGGCCAAAGCGCGTGCTTCGTGTGGATCGGCGCAGGCCAACAGGCGCGCACCCAAATCGGCTTGGCCCACGCGGCCACCGGCGTTCACGCGCGGCCCCAAAACAAAGCCAAGCGAATAAGAGGTCGGCGCAGTGTCCATCCGCGACACGTCGCACAAGGCAACCAGACCGGGCCGTTCGCGCCGCGCCATGATCGCCAGACCTTGACGCACCAGCGCGCGGTTTACCCCGATCAAAGGCGCCACGTCCGCAACAGTCGCCAACGCCACCAGATCGAGCAGCCCCATCAGATCGGGCCCCTTGGCCCCATCCTCGCGCAACTGTCGTCCCGCCTCCACCAGCATCAGGAACACGACGCCCGCCGCGCACAAATGCGCCAGATCGCCGGATTCGTCTTGCCGGTTCGGGTTCACCACCGCCACGCAATCAGGCAGGGTCTCTAGCCCCATGTGGTGGTCCAGCACGATGACGTCCGCGCCTTGGGCCGCAGCGATCGGCTCAAAGGACAGGGTCCCGCAGTCCACGCAAATGATCAGATCATGGTCCCGCGCCAGCGCCTGCATGGCGGGCACGTTTGGGCCGTAGCCTTCGTCAATGCGGTCGGGGATATAGAGCGTCGCCTCACGGCCCATCGCCCGCAGCCACACGAGCAGCAGCGCGGCCGAGCTACCGCCATCCACGTCGTAATCGCCGAAAACCGCAATCTTTTCGCGCCGTTTCACCGCCGCCAAGAACCGGCGCGTCGCGACCTCCATGTCTCGCATAGAGCGCGGGTCGGGCAGCAGATCACGCAGCTGAGGACGCAGGTACTTTTCCGCACCGTCCGCAGAGACCCCAAGTCGCGCCATCACGCGGCACAGCGGTTCGGGCAGGCCGGTCTGTTGTGCCATGGCGAGCCCCAGACGCTCCATCTCGGGGCCGGGCCCCTCCCATGTGCGTCCGGTCAGCGAATACTCTACGTCCAGAAAAGCCAAATCAGCTGCGTGTCCTCGGAATACGGTAGCTCATGCGCCGGATCGATCCGGTTTTGCTGCGCATCAGCAGGGTTTCGGTCTGCACATAGCGCGGGGCGCGGATCATCCCGCGGAGCAGGCTGGAATTTGTCACGCCAGTTGCGGCGAAAATCACGTGGTCGGTCACCAGCTCGTCCCGCGTGTACACACGGTCCAACTCGCGAATTCCGAAGGAACGGGCGAGGTGGCGTTCATCGTCATTTCGATAGATCAGCTGCCCGTAGAAATGCCCGTCCAAGCATTTAAGAGCGGCCGCCGCCAGCACGCCTTCAGGCGCGCCGCCAGATCCCATATACATGTCGATGCCGGTATCCTCAGGCTCTGCGCAGTTGATCACGGCAGAGATGTCTCCATCGGTGATCAGGCGCACCGCCGCGCCGGTGCCCCGCAGCTCGTCGATCATTGGCATGTGGCGCGGTCGCTCTAGCATGCAGACGGTCACGTCCTTGGGCGCGCAGCCTTTGGCCTTGGCCAAGGCTTCGATGCGCTGGGTCGGGGTCATATCCAGGGTGACCGTGTCGGGCGCATAGGTACCGCTAAAGGCCAGCTTTTCCATATAGATATTGGGAACCTGCGTGATCGAGCCCTTGGGGGCCATCGCGATCACACTCATGGCGTTCGGCAGGTCCTTGGCCGTCAGGGTCGTCCCTTCTAGCGGGTCCACGGCCACATCCAGTTCGGGTCCATCGCCATTGCCGACCGAAGCGCCCACGCCCATGCGGTCTGTGTCGGTTTCACCAATCACAACGGTCCCGCGCAGGTCCAGACGGCTAAGCTCGGTTTCCATTGCCGCACCGGCCGCTTTATCCGCCGCGCGCTCATCGCCGCGCCCGATCAGATCTTCGGTGGCAAGAGCTGCTTTTTCGGCAACGCGCCCCAGTCCAAGGGCGAGCATACGGTCCTGAAAATCATCCGGCGCAGACATGAAAACTTCCTTTTTGGTAATACGCCCTGCCTCTAGCCTATCGAAACAGGGCGCAAAAGTCAGTTAAACCTGCTCAATGCGCAGAGCGACGGGCTCTGCGTCCAAGACATTGGTCGCAGGCAGCGCCGCCAGTGCGCTGTCCAGCGAATCGCGAGTGCACTTGTGGGTCACGATCAGCACAGACGCGGTCGACTCGTTGTGTGCGGTCTGGCGCATCCGGTCGATCGAGATGCCAGCTTCGCCCAGAATGGTCGCAACTTTGGCCAGCGCACCGGGTTTGTCGGCCAGTTCCATGCGCAGATAGTAGGGGGCAGGGACCGCACTGCGGGCCGACTCCGCCTGAACCAACTGGTCCGCCGGAACGCCAAATGTCGCGATCTTCAGACCGCGTGCAATATCGCAGATATCGCCCATCACAGCGCTTGCGGTCGGACCTTCGCCCGCGCCAGCACCGCGCAGCACGATCTGGCCCACGCTGTCCCCTTCGAGGATGCACATGTTGGTCGGTCCTTCGAGCGCGCCAAGGGGCGAATTCGCGGGCACCAGACAAGGCGACATACGGCTTTCCAGACCACGGCCGGACATCTGTGCGACACCCAGCAGCTTGATCCGGTAACCCATGTCACGCGCATGGCGGATGTCGGAAATCGAGATGCGCTCGATGCCCTCAATCTCGATTCCGTTGAAGTCCACCTGCGTGCCGAACGCGATCGACGCCAGAATGGCCAGCTTGTGACCTGCGTCGATCCCGCCCACGTCCAAGGTGGGGTCTGCTTCCAGATAGCCAAGCGCGTTGGCCTCGTCAAAGACGGTCTCGTAGGTCAGGCCCGCGCTTTCCATGCGGGTCAGGATGTAGTTGCAGGTGCCGTTCATCACGCCCATGACGCGGGTGATCTGGTTGCCTGCCAAGCTCTCGGTCAGGGTCTTGATGACAGGGATGCCGCCAGCGACCGCCGCTTCGAACCGCAGATTCACGCCTGCGCTCTCGGCCTCTTCGGCGAGTGCCTGACCGTGCACGGCCAGCATCGCCTTGTTGGCGGTGACCACGTGTTTGCCCGCTTTCAGGGCGGCTTCGGTCGCGGCTTTGGCGGGGCCATCGCTGCCGCCCATCAGTTCCACGAACACGTCCACATCATCGCGGGTCGCCAGCGCAACGGGGTCATCTTCCCAGGCAAAACCGCTCAGGCTGATGCCGCGATCCTTGTCACGGGTGCGCGCGGACACGGCGCTGATTTCGATCTTGCGACCGGTGCGGGCGGACAGCAAGTCGGCTTGCTGTTTGACGATCTTGACGACACCGATGCCGACGGTGCCCAGACCGGCAATGCCAAGGCGCAGGGGTTGGGTCATCGGGGCCTCCAGTTTTTCTGTCTTTGGTTAGTTCTGATCGCGCGCCATCTAGCCGCTTTTGTGGACCGCTTCAATGCGGCGCAGGGGCTATTGGCGCAATAGACGCAGGTTTATTGAGCCTGAGCCGCCAGCCGGTCCGCCCGCGCCTGCAGGGCCGCCATGGATTCGTCATCCGCATCGGTCGGGGCAGGGGCCGAGATCCCGGGCGTCAGGGGGATCAAATCGGGATAGGGCGCGGTTTCCACGTAGGCGCTCTCGACCTCGGTCAGGTCGGGCATCGGCTCGCATGCCGCCAACAGGCAGGCAAGGCTGGCAAAGCAGATGATCGGGCGCATGCGGGCTCTCCGTCGGCAATCGATTGGTCCCGACCTGCATAGGCAGACCCGACCTTCGCATCAAGCACGAACGGAGGGCTTTGCCATGAACGCCCGTTCAGTTATTGGTGGGGATATGGCACGTACGACAGGTTCCCATTCCGACATCACTGGTCCCCGCATCCGCGAGGTCGCCCTGCGTCTTTTCGCGGCCGAAGGCTATGCCGCCGTTTCCATGCGGAAAATCGCGGCCGAGGTCGGGGTGCAGGCAGGCGCGCTCTACAACTACACGCCGGACAAACAGAGCCTGCTGTTCGACCTGATGCATGGCCATATGGAAGATTTGCTGGCGGCGCGGGCGCAGGCGGGCACCGAAGGCACGCCGACGGATCGGCTCGAAGCCTTTACGCGGTTCCACATCAGCTACCACGAAGAGCGCCCGCACGAGATTTTCATCGCCTATATGGAGCTGCGGAACCTGACGCCCGAAAACTTCGCGGTGATCGAAGGGTTGCGCGGCCAGTACGAAGATGAACTCTCTGCCATCCTACGCGCAGGGGTCGAGGCAGGCGAGTTCACTCTGATTGACCCAAGGGTCGCGACCCGCGCCATCATCTCGATGCTCAACGGTGTGACCACATGGTACCGCCGCGAAGGGCGCCTGTCCCTGACCGAGGTCGAATCCATCTACTGGGACATGGTCCGCAAGGCCGTCGGGGCCTGAAACGCAAAGCCCCCGCGCAGCGCGCAGGGGCCAAAGCTGTTTTAGTGGGCGGGCTTGATGAAGGTCCCGTTCCGCAACTCCCGCATCGCCTGCTGCAATTCGGCCTGCGTGTTCATCACGATCGGTCCATGCCATGCCACCGGCTCTTGGATCGGCGCGCCGGAAATCAGCAGGAAGCGGATGCCCTCAGGGCCCGCCTGAACCGTCACTTCGTCGCCCGTCCCGAACCGGATCAAAGTGCGGTTGCCGGACATATCGCGAATGTTGACCTCTTCGCCCATGACCTCTTTCTCCAGCAGCACACCGGTGGGCGCACTGGCATCAGCAAAGGCACCGGCCCCTTCGAACACATAGGCAAACGCACGGCGGTAGGTGTCGATCTTGAACGTCTTTTTCACGCCCGCAGGGACAAAGATGTCCAGATATTGCGGATCAGCCGCGATGCCATCCACGGGGCCCTTCTTGCCCCAGAACTCACCGACGATCACTTTGACCCGCGTGCCGTCGTCGTCGATCACCACGGGGATCTCTTTGCTCTGAACGTCTTGATAGCGGGGCGCTGTCATCTTCAGACTGCCCGGCAGGTTCGCCCACAGCTGAAAGCCGTGCATCTGGCCGTTAATATTCCCCTTGGGCATTTCCTGATGCAGAATGCCCGACCCGGCGGTCATCCACTGCACGTCACCCGCGCTCAGCGTGCCTTCGTTCCCGAGGCTGTCGCCGTGATCAACAGTGCCGTTCAACACATAAGTGATCGTTTCGATCCCGCGGTGTGGGTGCCACGGAAAGCCGCGATAGTAGTTCTCGGGGCGATCGTTGCGGAAATCGTCGAACAGCAGAAACGGGTCCAGCTCCGACGGATCATGGAACCCGAAGGCGCGGTGCAGGTGCACCCCCGCGCCCTCCATCGTGGGCTGGGCAAGGCGGGTTTCTAGGGTCGGTCGCAAGGACATCGGCGTCTCTCCATATCAGAAGTTCTGCCAAATATAGAGTGGCGGACGCCGCTTTCCAAACCTGCGCTATGTGGGGGTAAACAGATGTTCCGTGCAGAACTGCACAGGCGGGCATCCGGAAATGTTCAAGCAATATCAATGGTTAATGCGAAAATGCAAGGCCCCATATGCAACCGTGGGTGTAGGAATATATGAAATTATAAGTTACACATTAACCTACACGGCGAGAGGGTCTGCAAGTTCCCTGCAGATTGTCAAACCGGGGTGCAAGTAGCCGCTCTCCTTGCACTCATACTTTCAGCGGGGGTTTATCCCCCGCATTTTTTTTGCCCGCATTCCAGCTTGTGACACGGGGTCTGCGTTGACCTCTGGGCCTGCCCGTGCGACCTGATTGCACTGAAATGATCCAGCGCAGGACAATGGTTATGACCGATAGCATCTCGATCCGTATCTCCCCGTCGCCTATGCGCATCTGGCTGGGCGTGGCCGCCATGATGGGACTGGGCGCGATCTTGATCTATCTGGCGCTGGCGCATCCGCCTGTGACCTTGGTGTTGCGGGGCTTTCTCCTGGTGTTCGGTGGCTTCGCCATCTTTGGCGGTTGGAAAATGATGCAGTCGGGGCAGCTGTCGCTGATCCTAGAGGGTGACAGCCTGACAGACAGTGCCGGCCGTTTGGTCGCCACCATCGATAATATCGAAAAGGTCGAGCGCGGGGCTTTCGCGTTCAAACCATCGCACGGTTTCCTGCTTCACCTGAACGAACCCATGCCGCGCGCATGGTTCCCAGGGGTGTGGTGGCGCATGGGGCGCCGCGTCGCCGTTGGCGGTGTCCTGCCCGGAGGCGAGACCAAGGCCGTGGCCGATATGATCGCCGTCCGCAAATCCGGCATGGAACTCTGATCCCTAGCAAGCCTGCCAGCAAACCTGAGGGGTAAAGCGCGGACGTGTGATCACGTTCGCCGCCATCTGGAACTTGTCCATGTCGATCCGGACAGACAGGGGCGGGGCCCAGCCATCACTGCTTTTGCGCAGGGCTTCCGGCACGCTGACATCCGTCCGCGCCTCGATCATGATGATACGCTCGCCGTTTTGCAGTTGGGGCAGGTCGTCTTCCATGCCCTCTAGATCCGCATCAGTCAGCCGGTTGGTGATCAGTGTGCCGCGCACATTGGACCAATCGACCAGATAGGCCTCTTGCGACGCGCTCCAGCGCATGATGGTAAACCGGATGCCATAACCGGCCCGACGTCCGACGATTTCCTGATACACGGCCTCCATCCCGTTCAGATAGGCGTCGTCCAAGGGCACCGTTTCACGGGAGATGGCGTCCCCGATGGAATACGCAGCCTTTTGCGACAGGTTGTTCGTGCGGAACCCGTCGAACAGCACCAAGGACAGCAAAAATAGCATCAGGATCGGCGGCATGTACAAGATCGCCTCGAGCGTGATGCTGCCATCGCTTTGCCCGAAAAACCGGCGCATTCGGGATCGTAGGGCCTTCAACATCTTAGGGCTCCTGAACAAAGGTGCTGATCGCCACGAGGGCAGTGCCGCCATCGGATTCGCGCTTCATCGCATTGCCGACGTGAAGGGCCGGGAACAGCGGCTCGATGCGCGCGCAGGCCCGCACCAGCATCAGGTCATTGGGCTGACCGGGGTTGAAGTTCACTGCAGGCTTGATCGGCTCTGACTTGTCCACGCAGTCCGCATTTGCAGGCAGACCGGCAAAGGCACGCGGGTTTGCCCTCTGCAATTCCAGCTTCAGATCGCTAAAGCAATCGCCCCCCAGATTGCCCGCCCCGTCGCAAATGATCTCCTTCAGTTCGTCATAGGTGGGCTGCGCGTTCTGCGTGCTGATCCGGATTTCGCGGATCGCCATATCCAGCCCGCGCTCCAGCGCTGTGGCGCGTAGCATCCAGACACTGGTTTCAATGCTCCAGAACAGGGCAAACAAGAAGATCGGAAAGACCATGACAAACTCGACCGAGGATGTCCCGTCCTCTCGCCGCCACACGCGGCGCAGGGCAGTTTTCATGCGACCCATCATTGCACGAGCCTCAGCTGGTTGATCTGGCGGCCGATCGCGGAGAACACTTCCTCGATCTCGACCCCGTTCACGTCAAAGAAGTGGGACTCGGTCGAGGCGCAGCTGCGCAGGGCGTTCTTGCCCCCATCAGGCGCTTCGAACGCCACAGAGAAGATGACGATGTTTTTGTCCTTGGCCGCATTGCAGATCGCGTTCAGTCGCGCGTTCGCCCCAGCTGCGTTCACCTTTTCTTCATAGGCGTAATAGTACTTGTAGAACAGATCGATGGGCGCACGGTAATCGTAGTAGGGGCGCTCAATGAACTTGTAGGCCATGGCCGTCGTCCCCCAGCGGGCGAACGTTTCTTGGTAGGTCATTCGGCGCGCATTGCTTCCGCCGTCAATCGAACTCCAGTAGCGATACTTCTGCTCGTAGTTTTTGAGCCGCTCCCAGAAAAACACTGTGCCTTGGTTATAGGCCGACAGATTGTAGCTGAAGCGGTCGTCGTACGGGTCCGAATTGCCGCGCTCGTCGACCCAGATGTTGGAATCCCCACTGCGCAGGTAATCCTTCAGGTCATACTGGCTGGTGTTTTCCCCGTCGGTCATCAGAACGATCACCTTCAGAGTATCTTCGTCGTCAAAGGCCGCAGGACGCGTCGCCGCCCGGCCATCAATCCATCCGCGGCCCGCCCACTGCGCTGCGATTGGCCGAAACGCTGGGTCCAGAAACCCAGCGCCCCATTTCATGCCCACGTCGATCGCGGTGTTCCCGCCAGCTTGCAGGCTGTTGATATAGGACTTCAGGTTGGCGGTGTCGTTCGCGATGGGCCACAAGGCGGCGGTATTTCCAGTCGGGCACCAAGGCTGCGTGATCTGGGCTGAATTCTGGTCATTCGAAAACGGGTCGAAATGCGCCACGCGCTGATAGGTCTTGTCCAAAGAGATCGCGGTTGTGTTGAAATCCGAACTCTCAAAGGACATGCAGTGCGAATAGGTGTGCTCTGTCGTCATGGGGAACGACGGCGCCAGATAGGGCCCCACGTTGACCACAGCCGAATAGGGCACAATAGACACGGTGGTCATGCCGGTCTCGCCTTCTTGGATCACGGCATCTACGAATTCTGACGCTGCTGTCCGCATCCGGCCAAGGCGCCCGTTGTTCGCCATGGAGCCCGAGATATCGAGCACGAGCGAGATTTCCACGTTGCTCACTGACTCTTCGGCGGCACCGTTGGCGCGGGCGGGCAGGCTGCTTCCGCGCGCCTCGAAGTTGTCCAGAGTTTTGGCCTCTTTGTCGTAAACGTAGGGCGTGTCCTGATTGTTCCGGTAACCGGAATCGCCTGCTCTCAGGAACACTGTCGGCACAGAGATCGAGGCTGTCGCCTCGACGTTCCGCATGTTCAGACCTTCTTTGATCTTGATCGAGTCGATCGAATCTTCAATGCCCGCCGCCCTGAAGTAGCTACGCACCACCGCCTCTGGATCGCCCTCTTGGTCCAAGTCGGCCGCCGCCAGAACCGCGCGGTCCAGCGTATTCTGCAGGCGCGTCCGCTCGAATTCGTGCATCATCACGTCGATCGCGATGTAGCCGAACCACAACATAAACGGGAATTGCCAGAGGAATTGAAGCGATATGACGCCATCCTCGTTTCGGCTGAAACGGTGGCAGAATCCTTTTGCACGTTGTGCAAGTCTCGCAGATTTTCGCCTGGATTGGTCCATGTTACTCTCGACACAAGTCACTCATATTCGAAAGACTGTATTCCAATACCTTATGGCAGGATTGGGGCGCATGCCGGGCAAACTTGGGGAAATAATTAATTCCAGGTTAATAAAATATTGAGGATTTTCAGGCACTCAGCCCCCTTCGTCAGAAGGGATAGGCCATGTTCCGATAGTTCAGATGCGCGCAGAACATGAATGTGGGACGCTGATTTTATCCACAGGTTTCAAGAGCCTGTCATGAAATCAAACGAGAGGACCGCCCATGCGCCCGCCCAAGGAACCGACTTTCCGCGAAAGCGTCGACATGATGTTCAACCGCGCCGTGGCGCTTATGGACCTGTCTCCGGGCCTCGAGGAAAAGATCAGGGTTTGTAACTCTACTTACACGGTGCGGTTCGGGGTCAGGCTGCGCGGGCAGATATTCACATTTACAGGTTATCGCTCGAACCACTCCGAGCATATGGAGCCTGTGAAGGGCGGCATTCGCTATGCCCTGTCCGTCGATCAGGACGAGGTCGAGGCCCTGTCGGCGCTCATGACCTTTAAGTGCGCGCTGGTCGAGGCGCCGTTCGGCGGCTCCAAAGGCGGGCTCTGCATCGATCCCACCCAGTGGGAGGTTCACGAGCTAGAGCAGATCACCCGTCGCTTTGCCTATGAGCTGATCAAGCGCGACCTGATCAACCCCAGCCAGAACGTGCCCGCGCCCGACATGGGCACTGGCGAGCGCGAGATGGCTTGGATCGCGGACCAATATGCGCGGATGAACACCACCGACATCAACGCCAAGGCCTGCGTCACCGGCAAACCCCTGAACGCGGGCGGGATCGCAGGACGGGTCGAGGCCACGGGGCGGGGTGTGCAATACGCCTTGCGCGAATTCTTCCGCCACCCAGAGGATATCAAGGCCGCAGGTCTCAGGGGCACGCTCGAGGGCAAGAAGGTCATCGTGCAGGGTCTGGGCAATGTGGGCTACCACGCGGCCAAGTTCTTGGGCGAAGAGGATGGCTGCAAAATCATCGGGATCATCGAGAGGGACGGCGCGCTCTTTGATGAGAACGGGATCGACGTCGAAGCTGTCCGCCAGTGGATCATCAAACATGGCGGGGTCAGCGGCTATCCCGACGCCGCCCACCACGCCGAGGGCGCGGCGGTTCTAGAAGAGACATGCGACATCCTGATCCCCGCCGCGATGGAAGGCGTGATCAACATGGGCAACGCCGACCGGATCAAAGCGCCCCTGATCATCGAGGCCGCAAACGGCCCCGTCACGGCGGGCGCGGACGACATCCTGCGCAAGAAGGGCACTGTGATCATCCCCGACATGTACGCCAACGCGGGCGGTGTGACGGTGTCGTATTTCGAGTGGGTCAAGAACCTGAGCAAGATCCGCTTTGGCCGGATGCAGCGCCGTCAGGAAGAGGCGCGGCACGAATTGATCGTCAAGGAACTGGAGCGTCTGGACCATTACTTGGGGGACAGCTGGTCGATGACGCCGGACTTCAAGGAAAAGTATCTGCGCGGGGCAGGAGAGCTGGAGCTGGTGCGCTCTGGTCTCGATGACACCATGCGGATTGCCTATCAGGCCATGCGCGAGGTCTGGCACAGCCGCGATGATGTCGACGACCTGCGGACGGCCGCCTATCTGGTGGCGATCAGCAAGGTTGCGATGAGCTATCAGGCCAAGGGGCTGTAGCACCACATTCTGCGGCGGCGGGCACGAGCGGCCCGCGTGGAGCCGTGAGTATTTTTGCAAAGCAGAAAGAGGCAGGTCCGCGCGAAAGGGTGGGCCTGTCTCTGCGTTCGGGGGCTGGACATCCCGTGAGCGTGGGGGGATATTCGGCCAATGAGTTTGCCCCCCAATTTCATCGAAGAGCTGCGCACCCGTGTGAGCCTGTCCCAAGTGGTCGGGCGCAAGGTCGTGTGGTCGAAAAAGTCCAACCGCGCCAAGGGGGATTGGTGGGCGTCGTGCCCCTTCCATCAGGAAAAATCTGCGTCTTTTCATGTGGATGACCGCAAGGGATTTTATTACTGCTTTGGGTGTCATGCCAAAGGGGACGCGCTGACTTTTGTTCAGGAGACCGAGAATGTCGGTTTCATGGAAGCGGTCGAGATTCTGGCCCGTGAAGCTGGCATGCCCATGCCCGCCCGTGATCCGCAGGCCGCCAAGAAGGCGGACCGCCGCAGCCAGTTGGCTGAGGTCATGGAAGAGGTCGTTAAATTCTATCGGATGCAGCTGAAGACAGGGGCCGCGCAGGACGCGCGGGCCTATCTGGATCGGCGCGGTTTGGGGATGAAGGGTCAGGACCGGTTCGAGATCGGCTATGCCCCGAACGAGAGCCAAGCCACGTGGAACCATCTGAAGGGCAAGGGCATCCCCGACGAGATGATCATTGCCACCGGTGTATGTGCCGAGTCCGATCGGGGCGGGGCCCCCTACGACCGGTTTCGCGGGCGCATCATGTTCCCGATCCGCGACGCACGGGGGCGGTGTATCTCCTTTGGCGGGCGGGCGATGGACCCGAATGCGCGGGCGAAATACCTGAACGGTCCCGAGACAGAGCTCTTTGACAAGGGCAACAGCCTTTATAACCACGGGCCCGCGCGCGAAGCGGTGGGGCGGGGGCAAACCCTGATTGTGGCCGAGGGCTATATGGACGTGATCGCGCTGGCTTTGGCGGGGTTCGAGGGGGCGGTCGCGCCACTCGGGACCGCGATCACGCCAGAGCAGTTGCAACTCATGTGGCGGATCAGCCCGGAGCCGGTGATTGCTTTGGATGGGGACAAGGCGGGCGTGCGCGCCGCCTACCGACTGGTGGATGTGGCTCTGCCGCTACTCGAAGCGGACAAAGCCCTGCGTTTTTGCCTGATGCCCGAAGGGCAGGACCCAGACGATCTGATCAAAGCCAAAGGTCCTGAGGGCATGGCCGAGATCTTGGGTAGCGCGATGCCGCTGATCGACATCCTCTGGCGCCGCGCCACCGAAGATCAGGTGTTCGACAGCCCAGAGCGTAAGGCCGGCTTGGACAAACGCCTGCGCGAAGAGATCAAACAGATACGCAGCCCTGATCTGCGCAGCCATTACGGCCACGCGATCAAGGAGTTGCGGGCAGGTCTCTTTGGCACTGTGGTCAGCGCCGAAGAGCCGCGCCGCGAGTGGACCCCGCGCCAGAATTGGCAGCCGCGTCAGGGGGGCGGGCGCCGTCCTTGGGGGGCGCCGCCGTCGAAACCCTTGGGTACGACGCTAACCTCTGCCTTGGTGCAGGACGAGAATTTCGAGATTTCCCTGCGCGAGGCCGTGGTGCTGGCCACCATCGTGTCGACCCCCATGGTGCTGGAAGAGGCGATGGACCTGCTCGAGGCGATGGAGTGCCAGTCACAGGACCACAACACCCTGCGCGGCGCGCTGCTGATGATGAACGGACGGTCCAATGCCTTCCGCGCAGAGCTCGAGGCATTGGTGGGCGGTGAAATCCTTGAAAACCTGCTGAGACAGAACCATATTTCAATTTGCCCGTCGGTCCGGCGGGCAGGCGATCTGGAAACGGCCAAGTTGACCCTCATGGAAGAGACGGCAAAGCTCAAAGCAGCACATGGCCGTCTGGCGGAAATAGCCGAGGCAACCGAAGAGCTGACAGGCGCCGCGGACGAAGCGATCACCTACCGGCTGGGGCAGGCTGCCTTGGCCTTTGACCGTGCGACCCGCGCACAGCAGGAAGACACAACAGAATACGAGAAGGCCGACAACGGCATGCGCGTGGACCGAAAAGAGCGCGAGGCCCTTCATGGGCTGCTCGCGAATCTCGGAAAAACGCCGAAACATTGAACGTTAAGGGGAATCGGGCGAAAAACCCTGATCAAGAGGTGCGCGAATCAGAACGAATCAGTTATTGAGTCGTACTGACCGGCGCGAATCACGCCCGCCAAGGAGCAAAGACCACATGGCAGCCAAAGATACCGAAGACCGTAAGTCCGACGATCAGGATCAGGACCAGGAAATCTCGCTCGATCTGAGCCAGGCCCGGGTCAAGAAGATGATCGGCGAGGCGCGGGAACGGGGCTACATCACATACGATCAGCTCAATCAGGTTCTGCCGCCCGATCAAGTGTCTTCGGAGCAGATCGAGGACGTCATGTCGATGTTGTCCGAGATGGGCATCAACATCATTGAAGATGACGAAGCCGAAGAAGAAGAGCAGGGCTCGACCGAACTTGTCACCAAAGAGCAGGGCGGCGCTGTCGCCGTAGCCGGTGCCGAGAAAGAGAAGCTGGATCGCACGGACGACCCTGTCCGTATGTACCTGCGCGAGATGGGCAGCGTCGAGCTGCTGTCGCGCGAAGGCGAAATCGCGATCGCGAAACGGATCGAGGCTGGCCGCAACACGATGATCGCAGGCCTCTGCGAGAGCCCGCTGACCTTCCAGGCGATTACGATCTGGCGCGACGAACTTCTGTCCGAAGACATTCTGCTGCGCGATGTGATCGACCTCGAGACGACCTTTGGCCGCTCGGGTGGTGAAGAAGGCGAAGAAGGCGACGAGCCCGTGATCGGCGCGGCCGCTGCGGCGCCTGCGAACACCAACTCGGAAACCCGCTCGAACGAGCAGGAATACGACGCCGACGGCAACCCGATCAACAACGACGATGACGACGACGAAGACGAACAGGCCAACATGTCGCTGGCCGCGATGGAAGCTGCCCTCAAGCCCCGCGTTCTGGAAACGCTGGACCAGATCGCGGCTGACTTCGAGCTTCTGTCGGAAATGCAGGACCTGCGGATCAGCGCAACCCTGAACGAGGACGAGAGCTTCTCTGAAGGGGAAGAGGCGCGTTACCAGCAGCTGCGTTCGGAAATCGTTGTTCTGGTGAACCAGCTTCACCTGCACAACAACCGTATCGAAGCCCTGATCGACCAGCTCTACGGCATCAACCGCCGCATCATGTCCATCGACTCGGCCATGGTAAAGCTGGCGGACCAAGCCCGCATCAACCGCCGTGAGTTCATCGAAGAGTACCGTGGCCACGAGCTGGACCCGAACTGGCTGGATCGCATGCGCGAGAAGTCCGGTCGCGGCTGGCAGGCGCTGATCGACCGCTCCTCGGACAAGATCGAGGATCTGCGCAACGACATGGCGCAGGTCGGCACCTATGTGGGCCTCGATATCAGCGAATTCCGCCGCATCGTGCAGCAGGTCCAGAAGGGTGAGAAAGAAGCCCGTCAGGCCAAGAAAGAGATGGTCGAAGCCAACCTGCGCCTCGTGATCTCGATCGCGAAGAAGTACACGAACCGTGGTCTGCAGTTCCTCGACCTCATTCAGGAAGGCAACATCGGCCTGATGAAGGCCGTGGACAAGTTCGAATACCGCCGCGGCTACAAGTTCTCGACCTACGCGACATGGTGGATCCGTCAGGCGATCACCCGTTCGATCGCGGACCAGGCACGGACCATCCGTATCCCTGTCCACATGATCGAGACCATCAACAAGCTGGTCCGCACCGGCCGTCAGATGCTGCACGAAATTGGACGCGAACCCACGCCCGAGGAACTGGCAGAAAAGCTCCAGATGCCTCTGGAGAAGGTCCGCAAGGTCATGAAGATCGCCAAAGAGCCGATCTCTCTGGAAACGCCCATCGGCGACGAAGAGGACAGCCAACTGGGCGATTTCATCGAGGACAAGAACGCGCTTCTGCCCCTCGACAGTGCGATTCAGGACAACCTGCGCGAAACCACGACCCGCGTACTGGCCTCGCTCACCCCGCGCGAAGAGCGCGTTCTGCGTATGCGTTTCGGTATCGGCATGAACACCGACCACACTCTGGAAGAGGTCGGTCAGCAGTTCAGCGTGACCCGCGAACGTATCCGCCAGATCGAAGCGAAGGCGCTCCGCAAACTCAAGCACCCCTCGCGGTCGCGTAAGCTGCGTAGCTTCCTCGACCAGTGAGGACACTGGTCATATTTTTGATCGTGTTTGGCGCGGGGATCGGGATACCGATCCGCGCGCTTTTCAATTGTGGTGGGTGGAACGAAGGGACGATGCAGGTGGCCTACTGCGTCGTCGATACGCCCGACCTGCGCTTTGTGGCAGAGGTGGTGTATGCCGTGATCCTGCTGTCCTCCTTCACGCTTGGCCTGCCGATCTTTGTGTATCTCACGATCTTGTTGGCGCTGGCACTGCTCTTGCGGTGGCTCTCGTAAACGGGGTTCCCCTCCCGCCGCTGTTTTGTCCGGACGCGCTAAAACGGGCTTCAGCGGGGTCGTAACTCTACGAAGGGAGAGTTTGCGCATGCTTTTTACGGGGAGGGACCTCCTCAAAGGGCAAGCGCTGCGCTCCGATCCTAATATCCAAGGGAGGATACTCTGATGGAAATCTCGCCAAGCAACACGATCGGCTCTGACCAGATTGCGGCTGTGAACAAACCCGAGAAAGTCGAAGAGGTCCGCGAGCAAAAGACCCCGACAGAGCGCCTGACCGACACTGTGTCCCTGTCGCCCGAAGCCAAAGCCCGCATGGAAGCGAACGCGACCACGGCGGCCTCTTAACAGTTTTTGCACAGACGTCGTTGGTCAGGTCAGGACCGCGCGATGAACCGCATCCATTCGGTGCGGCCCTTGCGTGGTCTGTCCAAGCAACCTGTGAAGAGGGAGCACCGATGAACGTTTCATCTGCCAGCAGCGCCATGGCGGCGCAGGTCGCCCCGGCGGCCAGTTCAGGGGCTCAAGCCGCCCCCGAAGCCAAGGCGCCAGCCCCCGCGACAGACACCGTGTCCCTGTCGCCCCAAGCCAAGGCGCACCTTGCCGCGCAAAAGTCCTGCGGCTGCTGATCAACCAAACGGAAAAGGGCGCCCATGGGGCGCCCTTTGCACGTCTTGCCGCCGCTTACGCTTGCGGCGGTTGCCCGTTGCTGGCGGACAAGCCGCCATCCACGGGCAGGTTCACGCCGTTGACGAACCGCGCATCATCAGAGGCCAGAAAGGCGATGACGTCCGCGATGTCCTCGGGCTCTGCGGGACGGCCCAAGGGGATACGTTCCATGAATTTCTGCATCTTGGTATCGTTGTCCATGATGTTGGACGTCATCTCGGAGCGGGTCAGCGAGGGGTTCACCGCATTCACACGCACGCCGCTGTTGCGGGCGTCCAAGGCCAGCGCGCGGGTCAGGTTGGTGACGCCGCCTTTGGCCGCGTTATAGGCAAACATGTTCCAATCGCCGCCAATCCCCGACACAGAACTGGTCATGACCACATTGCCCTTGGACTCTTTCAGCGCGGACCACGCAGCCTTGGTGACCAGATAGGCGCTGGTCAGGTCGGTCTCGATGACCTTGTGCCAGTCATCGGGGGTGACATCGTCGATGCTGCCCGTGACCGCGGTGCCCGCGTTGTTCACCAACACGTCGATCTGGCCATAAGCGTCGAGCGCGCCTTGGGCGATCTTGTCCGCGCCCTCTTGCTGACTGACATCGGCTACGACGACTGTGCTGTTCGGGATGTCCTTGGCCACGTCCTTCAGCTTGTCCTCGCTGCGGGACACAAGCACGACATTCGCGCCTTCGCGGCCAAAGCGGCGGGCAGTTGCCGCGCCGATCCCCGAAGAGGCGCCGGTCACGATGACGGTTTTTCCGGTAAAGCGGGTCATGGTAATCTCCTATAAAGTATTCAAATTCGAGGCCGCAGCCGCGTCGCTGGCTCAACGGGAGCCGCGCGGGATCGTTCCAAATCCGGCGCGCGGTCCAAGGTCACGTTGGCGCGAGCCACGTCATGACGTGAGCCATACGTAAACCATACGCGAGCTGGCATCCGCTTTGGCCGCTGGATCAAGGGGTTGGGCCGTGACGGGCGGCGCGCGGCAGGGTACGCTACGCAGACCCTAGAAAAGAGCAGAACACGCCATGCACACCACCTTTACCATTTCGACCCGCGGTCAGGGCATCTACGAATTCACCCGCGATGTCGCTGATTGGGTGCGCGGCGACGGGGTGCTGACCCTGTTCATCCGGCACACCTCGGCCAGCTTGCTGATCCAGGAAAATGCCGACCCCGAAGTGAAAGTGGATCTGGTCAATTACTTCTCGCGCCTCGTGCCGCCCTCGACCGATCCGGCGATGTCCTATCTGACCCACACTTACGAGGGCCCAGATGACATGCCCGCGCATATCAAAGCCTCTATCCTACCGATTTCATTGACGATTCCTGTGATTGGTGGGCGGCTGGCGCTGGGAACATGGCAGGGCATCTACCTGTTTGAACACCGAGTGTTAGGAGACACACATATCTGCAGTGAAGCGGGAAGAGGTGAGAGGACACGGGAAGAAGTGGGATCACCAATGAAAACAGGCGCTTGCAAGGATGGTGGTGACGATTGGCGGCTTATCGTGGTGACTTGCAGTGAAGCTGTTTTAGAGGGCATCAGCGTCCATGGAGGCCGTCAGAGGCGTCCTCAGGGGCAAAATAGCTAAGTGCTGTTCAACATTGGTTAAATAGCCGTTTGCACCGCCATTTAAGGCGGTTTTTTTGTGCCTTTCGGCCATCGGAACATGCAAATAGAGCCGCAAGTTATGGCGAGCTCTTGCATGTTTGGAAAATCGTAGAGATTTCAATTCGTTGCTGTCTGGCGGCAATTTCGCGGCCGCCGCCGAACATGCAAGAGATTTTTGGGTTCAGATCAGTCTTTGACCGTGTGGCCCCACCAGACGACTTTGCCGATTACGTTCGACGAAGCCCAGGCATTTCGGGCGAGCAGCTCGGGCGCGAAGTCTGGATTGTCCGAGATCAACGCAATGATGTCCCCGACCATTGAAAGGCGTTTTACGCGGGCGCCCTCGTCGGTGCTGAAGGCATAGATCGGGGCCTTGCGGGCTTTGTAGTCCGAAGCGCTGATCGGGATCTCGCGCTTGGATGTATCGATCAGGACCATGTCGCCTGGATGGATCGTTGGCATCATGCTTTGCCCCAGTTGCCCGGCATCGATGCGGGCCAGCACGGCGTTCGAAGGGGCGACCGAGATCTTGCGCAGCCATTCTTTTTTAAAGGCGAGATGATCGACCACGACGCTATCGCCGTTGTTGAAGCCACCACCGGCCGAGAGCGTCGCATCGTGCACCGGTATGTGGGCGTAGGCGTCGCCTGCGATCTGGATCTGTTCGATCGGGCCGGTGTCCCGAGGCGGGCCGATATGAAAATCCAGATTCAAAGCATCGCAAATTGCTTTGACGGTCCCGAGCTTAGGCTCAACCCGCCGAGCATCTCTTCTCAGCACACTGCGAAACTTCTCATAGGGCACTCCCGATCTGATGGCGGCAGCATGAGGGGTCTCTCCCAGTTCATCTAGGCGAGTCTGAACAAGATCAGAAAAGGAAAAATCGCGAGTCATAGTTTGGGATATTACCCGCTTAAAAAACTTATTGACAGTCGGGTAAAAGACCAAATACATATTTGGGTAATCGCCCATATTGAGCGAAGCGAAGCCTAAGGATGAGACATGAAACTGGATGACCTGATCACGCTTGCGAACATGCTCAGCAAGCACCGCGAATTGAGCCTCTCGACCGTTTCGGTGTACGCAGCAAATGACGGAAAGTTCTTCAACAGACTTCAAGAAGGCGGAAGCTGCACCTTCCGCACTGCTGCACGCCTGATGAATTGGTTTAGTGAGAACTGGCCTTCTGATTTGGATTGGCCTGAGGGCATTGAGCGCCCCTCGGCTGCCAAGAAGGCAGCAGCATGATGGAACTGGTAAGAGATTTCCGTCGGAAGTTCGCTCTGTTGATCTGTCCGGAATTGAAAGCCGATGTTTCGGAAGAAGCCGCCATTGCAGACACAAATCTTGAACCGATCCCGCACACGGTGCCTAAAGAGATGAGCAGTGGGAGAACTCAGCGAGAGACACTGATTTATCTAGCTGAAGAGATGGCCGCATATCTTGGTGTGACACACTATGCGATCTCGATGCGCGCACTTGGTAAGGGCGACTTTTTCAAGAACATGATTGAAAAAGGCTATGATTGTCGGACGAGAACCGCGTCCAAGCTAATGTCATGGTTCAGCGACAACTGGCCCGAAGAACTGGAGTGGCCGTCTGACATCCCGCGTCCAGGCGTGGAGGCTACTTCCGAAGTCTTCGCAGCGAATGTTCTTACGCCATCAGACGGCGTCTGGCATCCAGCACTTATCGTTGACGGTCGTCTTCACTGGATTGCACCGGTAACTGGTACAGAGGGGGAAGATCATCTTCGGAAAGTATCCGCAGCATACGTTCACGCCAATCAAACGGTGCCAGACGCCATCCTTCGCGCTCTGTCTCAGGCAACCCCTCAATCTGCTGCCGAAGAAATTCCGCACGCATGCCGAGCGCCGCACGTGACCGCTCAGAATGGCGATCAAGCCACGCACCATTCCCAAGCGTTTCCATCTGCTCGGGCAGGAGATCACTGATTATGTCGCGCCATTCAGCGTCATCGGGAGCAGGTGTCGGCCAAAGCGTGGTCCCACAGCTGATCGATATCAAGAGCAATTCGGCGCTGAGGTCGGAAGTCTTGATTAATCGTATCGGCAAGCCGCCGAAGAGTGGCGATGTCGCGATGGGGGACTGCATTGATTGTGTTCCTCTGATGAGTCGCTCGGCGGATGATACTTTTCGAGCGCCTTCACCCCAAGCGGTGATTGCTGCCTGGCAACGGCACAAAACCCGTCTTCAACAGGCTGTTGAACGGTCGGATGAGTGGTTCGAGACGACGCTGGCGGGCTTCGTCCTGACCGTTTTGATTGTAGCGCTTTTCCTTTTCGGGCTGGCCTTTGGCCTGCCTGCAGCACTTGAGGTTTATATTCGATGACTACCCCCACTTTGATGCAAACCAACCGCGTTCCGGTTGTTGAGATTGTGGTCAAGGATCGCCTGCGTCCAGTGACCGAGGCGGGCGTTGCCAGCCTGATTGCGTCGATTGAAGAGATCGGCGTGATGAAGGACGCCATTCACCTGCGCAAGAAGAAGGACGGTAAGTATTACCTGATCGCCGGTGGGCACCGTCTGGAAGCCGCAAAGCGTCTGGAATGGGCCGAGATCGAGGCAAAGGTCTGGACCAATGTCACCGACGATTGGGCCCGCATCATGGAGATCGACGACAACCTTGCCGGATCAGAAATGAACGCGCTGGATACGGCTGTTTTTCTTGCGACCCGCAAGGTGATATACGAGCGGCTTCACCCAGAGACTAAGCAAGGCGGTGATCGCCGCAGTGCAAGCTTTCAAATGGACACGGGGTCCGTTCGATCTTTTGCCGCCGCGACCGCCGAGAAATTCGGCATGACGGACCGCCATGTGCGCCGGATGATTGCCGCAGGTGCCGCGTTGTCCGAAGAAGACGTTGCCCGCCTTCGGGCTGCCCCGAAGCAGGTTGCGCTGGCAGATCTGCAGGTCATCGGCAAACTGCCGCCAGCCCGCCGCACCGACATCGTCGCCGCCCTATCCGAAGGCCGCGCAAAGAGCGCTGCAAAGGCGCTGTCGAGCATCAAGCGCGAAGAGCGTGGCGACATCACCCTGAACGCCAGTGACACCGCATTGGTCAAGCTGGTCGATCAATGGGCCCGTGCGCCGAAATCGGCCAAGGTGGCGTTCGTCACGAAGTCTCGTGTCGAGCTGCTCGAACTGCTCAGTGATTTAGAGGCCAGCGATGATTGATCTGCAGAAAAGCTGGTGGACTGCCTCCGAGATCGCAGGGGCCGCGCTGCCTGATCTGCCGACGACGCGGCAAGGTGTCGAGGCTGTGATCAAGGCTGAAGAGTGGCGCTCGCAGCCCGCGCTGGCGCGCAAACGCTCGGGACGTGGTGGCGGCTGGGAGTATCACTGGCGCTTGTTCCCTGTTGCCGCTCAACGCCAGCTTCTGGCGCACTCGAAGGCTGACGCGTCTTCTGAAGACCAGAAGATGTCTCGTGATGAGGCGTGGGAGTATTTCGACGGGCTCCCGACGCCTTCGAAGTTAAAGGCTCGGATGCGCTTGAAGATCCTTCAGGAGGTCGACAGCCTTGCTGTCGCGATGGCTAAGAATGCGGCGGTGGATTTCATCTCTGAGCAACGCAGCATCAGCTCTCGGACGATCTGGAACTGGTTTTCATTGGTGGACAACGTCGACCCTGCAGACTGGCTGGCCTATCTGGCTCCGATGAACCGCAAGGGCGCGGATCGCACCCAGAAGACGGCAGCGGATACCCAGTTTTATACGTGGTTGAAAGCTGACTATCTTCGGATCGGTGGCGGCAGCTTTGCATCGAGCTATCGACGTGTGGTGCGCCTGTGTAAAGCAGAGGGGGTCAAGTACTTGACCGAGACTACCGCGCGCCGATGGATCGAGCGCGCAGTGCCTCGAATTAGCCGTGTCTTCATGCGGGAAGGTGAGAAAGGGCTTCTGCGCTGCTTCCCGCCGCAAATCCGCGACCGCTCTTCCCTGAGTGCCTTGGAGGGCGTCAACGCTGACTGCCACAAGATCGACGTGTTTGTGAGCTGGCCGGGCTTTGAAAAACCCATCCGTCCCCAGATCGTTGCGTTTCAGGACCTCTATTCTGGGAAGTTCCTATCGTGGCGGGTGGACGTCGACCCGAACAAGGTCGCAGTGATGTCGGCGTTCCGGGAACTGCTTGAGAAGTGGGGCATCCCGACGCACTGCCTTTTCGACAACGGCCGAGAGTTCGCAAACAAGTGGCTGACGGGCGGTGCCCCGACGCGCTTCCGTTTCAAGGTCGCCGAGGACGAGCCGCTTGGTGTTCTGTCGCTGCTTGGCGTCCAGATCCATTGGGCAACGCCTGGACATGGTCAGGCCAAGCCGATTGAACGGGGCTTCCGTGACTTTGCGGATGACATCGCGCGAGATCCTCGCTTCCACGGCGCATATACCGGTCACAAGCCTGATGCGAAGCCAGAGAACTATATGTCTAAGGCGATCGATCTGGAGCTGTTTCTCCAAGTCGTGGCTGAGGGCATTGCCGAACACAATGCTCGCGTCGGTCGCCGCACTGACGCCGCGCAAGGCCGCAGCTTCGATGAGACCTTCGCCGCCAGTTACGAGGCAGCGCCGATCCGTAAGGCCACCGAAGAACAGCTGCGCCTGTGCCTGATGGCCGCTGAGGTTCGCAAGCTGCATGCCACACATGGACGGATGACCCTGCACAAGAACGGCTACTGGGCCGACTGGATGAACGAACTGGCTGGCCAAAAGATTGTGGCGCGGTTCAATCCGGAGAATCTGCATGCGGGCGTCTACATCTACAGCCTGGAAGGCGAGTATCTTGGATATGCCGAGTGCCAGGACAAGTCCGGCTTCTTCGATCTGGCATCGGCGCAGTCTGCAGCACGCGAAAACTCACGCCGTCTGCGTGAACAGCGCCGCGTAGCAAAGTCTTTGCGGCCCCTGTCTGTTGGCGGGCTGTCCGACGATCTGAACAACCTTCCAAAACGCGAGGAAGTCACGCTGGAAAGCAAGGTGGTCAAGTTGGCCGAACTCAACGAGATCCAGCGTCTCGAAGAGCGGAAACTTGGAACAAAACGCGAGCGGCCCCTTCCGGCGCCGACATCGACACCGGACCAAGAGCAGAACCTCTTGGAGTTCAGAAAACGGTTTGCGGCAAAGCAGGCCGAGAAAGCAGTCGACGTTGCGGATAGTGCACGTGGCCGCTTTCACCAGGCACTCGAACTTGAGCGCCGCATGGAAATCGGAAGCCCCGTCGGGGTGGAAGAGGAAGAGTGGCTGAAAGGCTACCAAGAAACTGCCGAATACAAGGCAGAGAAGAAAGTCCACCAAGCCTTCAAATCAGGCTCGGCTGGGTAAGCGGTGCCGCCAGAGTGACCGCTCTGACGACACCTAAGATCATAACCAAGAAAAATTATGAGTATGGAGAAGATGAACAATAATTCTGCGAGTCGCAATCTTGCACCGCTGCGCAACGTGTCGAATTTTCTGACCCTCGCCAATCGCCTTCAAGAGCGTGGCGCTGGTCTGCCGGGAATGGGCTGCTTTTACGGCCCATCGGGATACGGCAAAACGACGGCTAGCCTCTATTCTGCCAACGAGGTTGATGCGTGCGCAGTTCAGTGCAAGTCCGTCTGGACACAGAAGAAGCTGTGCCAGACCATTTGTAAAGAACTGGGACAGACCCCTCAGAAATCGATTGCTGATATGGTCGATCAGATTGCTGAGGCGCTTGCCCGCTCACGGCGGCCTCTGATTATCGATGAGGCGGACTTCCTCGTTAAGAAAAACATGATCGAGATCGTACGGGACCTGTACGAGAGCTCGATGGTGCCTGTGATCCTGATCGGCGAAGAGCAACTGCCTCAGAAGCTGGCCAAGTGGGAGCGCGTTCACGGTCGCATCTTGAGCTGGGTGGCTGCGGAACCTGCGGACGATAGCGACTTCGAGCTGCTTCAAGAAATCCGCTGCCCAGGGGTGGAACTGTCTCCGGAACTGATTGCCGAGATGAAGCGTGCGAGCCGCGGCTCAGCCCGCCGGATCGTCGAGAACTTGGAGTTGGCGCGCGAGATCGCGGCGATCCGAGGGGTCAAGGCGCTCGGGAAAAAGGAGTGGGGCAACCGTGCATTCTTCGCGGGTCAGACGCCGCAGGTTCGTCAGGAGTTGCTGCATCATGGCTAATGTAAAGAAGCGCATCCAACGCGACCGCCTCTGGGGCATTGCGCGTGTCATGGGAGAGTTCACCTACAACGACCTCTCTGCTGACAGCAAACGCCCGATGAACTACGTGCAGAAGGCCGTTAAAGACTGGGTTAAAGACGGCTTTGTCAAAGACAGCGGCCGCAAGAATGTCCGGAACCGGATCATCTTCGAGGTGATCAAAGGTGGCGAGATGGACATTCCGCCGGTGTACGACAACGAGGGCCGCATCATCAAAGACGATGAGGCATCCCCCGAGGGGCTGATGTGGCGCACGATCCGTCATCTGCGCACCTTCAACCCGTCCGATGTCGCGATGCACTCCAACACCACCAAGGTTGAGGTCAGCGTCGAGGCAGCACGCAAGTACTGCCAGTTCCTTCTGGCAGGGGGCTATCTGCGGGTCGAACGCAAGGCAGTGCCGGGCGTTAAAGAGGCCGTTTACACCCTGATCAGCAATACCGGCGTGTTCCCCCCGATCGAGAAGCGGGTGCGCGTGGTTTATGACCAGAACACGTGTGAGATCATTCACACCTTCGCAGTTGGGGGTGTGGCATGAGCGGTCCCGTTGAAAAGGCACAGGCCGCATGGGGCGCTGATCTTCCGGCATGGGTTGAGGGGTTGGCCAAGGCCTGCGCCGCATCTAGCCAGAACAAGGTTGCCGCGAAGCTGGGGCTGAGTGCCGCCCTGATCTCGAACGTACTTGCGAACAAATACCCAGGCGATTTGGCCCGCATCAGCGATCTGTATCGCGGGGCCTATGAGAGCGCCGAGGTCGACTGCCCAGGTTTGGGGCGCATCGCGCTCGATGCCTGCCACGGTTGGCGCAAGAAGGCGAAGTCGCTGCAGAACGCCAATGCCCTGAACGTGCAGATGTTCCGCGCATGCAACGGCTGCAAACTGTTCCTCAAAACCGAAGGAGGCACCGATGACGAGTAAGAATTTGAACGACAAAGAGCGGATCATCGAACTGGCGAAAGCTGGGGTGCGTCCGAAGATCCTTGCCAAGTTCTTTGGCCACACGCCCGGCACGATTTCGATGTTCCTGACCGAAGCGCGCAAGAACGGGGAGCCGATCAAGAAGTTCGTCAATGGCACTGGCGGTTTGAGCGAGGAAGCGGTGCTTCTTTATCTTGATGGTATGACCCCGAACAGCATAGCGAAACAGCTCGGGTGCCCTGCCAGCACGGTCTATTGGGCGATCAAGGTCACCAAGGATCGCGGCTTGCCGATAGACGAAACCCCGCATGGCATCGCCCGCGCGGATCAGGTGATCGTTCGGATCAAAGAGAAGAACGCCTTCGCCATCAGCAAAGAGGCAAAGCGTCGGGGGATGACCCCGACGGACCTCGCAGACCGCGTGATCACCGCTGTCCTGACCGACAACCTGTTCGATGCGGTTCTGGATGAGGACGCCCCCGAAAGCACCAGCCAGAAAGGGGCCAGCCATGTCCATTGAGCGCGCTGCCTACATCAGCCTCGACGAAGACGACATCGTGACTGGCATCGTCGAGGATGAGCTGAGCCTGATGACCGTTCTGACCAAACTCTACGAAACAGAGAAGGGGCGTGACGCGGTCGCGCGGCAGATGGGGGATGACTTCTACAGCACCCCCGAGCAGCTCGCCCTGATCGGCCATCTGGAGGGGCTCACGCAGTACCTCTTCGAACTGGCGAAACAGTGATTTCAAGGAACATTAAAATGACGATGAATAGCACTACTCCCAACGCCACCATGATCGACGGCACTGAGTATCTGGCCGATGGCAAAGGCCGTCTGCAGCCCGTCGCCACCATCAAACCTGCCGACATTCTGGAACACGAGACGGTCCACAAGGTGATCAAGTACGCCCGTGACCTGAGCGAACAGGTCGCGCGGTTCAAAGAGCACACCTTCGACGATCTGACCGCCTTCGAGGGCATCCTCGAACAGGAATACGGCACCACCAAAGGCGGGGCCAAAGGCAACAAGACGTTCATGTCGTTCGACGGCCTGATGAAGGTGCAGGTCGCGGTGCAGGATCACATCGACTTCGGCCCGCAGCTGCAGGTCGCAAAGGGCTTGATCGACGAGTGCCTGAACGAGTGGGCGAATGATGCAGGCCCCGAGCTGCGCACGATCGTCACCCGTGCGTTCAACACCGACAAAACGGGGCAGGTGAACCGCGCCGAGGTCTTCATGCTGCTGCGCCTCGAAATCGACGATGCGCGCTGGAAGAAGGCCATGGAGGCGATCCGCGATGCGATGCGGGTCGTCGGTTCAAAGACCTACGTGCGCTGCTACGAGCGGGCCGACCAGACTGCACCGTGGTCGCCCATCACCATCGATCTGGCCAAGGCATAAGGGAGGCAACCATGGAACCGATGAAGCTCTCGATCGCTTACAATGCACTCGACAAAGGGGACTATGTGCCCCTGCACACCCTGCGCTATGTCGACAACGAAGGTTGGACGCTGGTCCACTACGCGGCGGTTTTCAACAATCTGCGCATGGTGAGGACGCTCTTCAACATGGGCATTGCCGTCGGGGTGCGTAGCCACACCGGACAGACGCCAGCAGACTGCGCCCGCAAGATGGGACACAACCCTCTGGCGCTTTACCTCGATAGCTGCGCGCAGCACCAGGCAGAGGCTGAAGACACCCTGCGCCAAGTCGAACGCCCCGCAGCGGCCAAGTTGCCCAAGAAGCGCGGCTTGTCGCGTCTGATCAGCTGGTCGCGCTGGCATGCCCCCGACTGGGGGGTCGGCTTTGGTCGCTATGACGGGGCCTTCGAGGCCCATCTCGGCCACAACATTCTGCGCTTTGCTCCGGAGGGAAACTGATGACTGTACGTGCCCAAGTATTCCTGGAAGAAGACGCGCGCGTCGCGCCTCTGAAATCCTTCGAAGTGATCGACTTCGACGTCGAGAACATCGACGCGCTGGCAACGCTCTTGGAAGAGACCAACGTGATCAAGGGTACCGTGATCATGTCGGATCGCGGAGAGGGGCGGGACCGTGTGGTCACAGGCCGCTACCCCGTCCTGCTGAGCACGGCCAAGGTCACCCGCGTCAGCCCCGCAGGCTGGACCTACGTGGAGCAGGACTGATGTCGGGATCTCTGCAGCGTAAAATCCACGTCGGCTGCAAACAGCTGGGCCTCGATAACGAGGCTCGGCGCACCCTGCAGCTGGTCGAGACCGGCAAAGAGAGCCTGAAGGACATGGACGAGGGCGACATGCTGAAGGTCCTTGCGCGCCTGAAGCGCGACGGCTTCACCGATGCCAAGCCCAAGGCCAAGCGCCACCCCAAGGCGAAGCGTGCTGACCTGCGCCTGATCCATGTGCTCTGGTCAAAGCTTGGCGAGGCGGGGGCACTGAAGGACCCGAGCCGCACAGGTCTGAACAAGTTCATCCGTACCCGCTTCGAGGCGAACTGGGGCTCTGTTCCTGCGGATGTCGACATGCTGGCTGACAGCATCCAGATCGATGACGTTGTCCAGGCACTCAAGGCATGGGCATCGCGGGTCGAGGCGGACTTCGACTTCATGGAGCATCGCAAGTGAAGAAGCCCGTGCACTCTGTCTCTGATCATGCGGTTCTGCGCTACCTCGAACGCGTCAAGGGCGTGGACGTGGAAGCCTGCCGCACTGAGATCGGCCGCATCGTCGATCGGGGCATGGCACTGGGTGCGGTTGGAGTTGTGATTGATGCGTTTGTGTATCGTATCGAAAACCAGTGCGTGGTGACGGTGTACCGCCGCAACCACCCCCGCGTCGGCCACAAGGGCCGTCGCCATCTGCGCGGAGGGGGCGATGAGTAAAACGCCGCGTCCGCCTGCTCACATCGCGGCTTATGTCGAGGTCTTAGGCCCAGACATGGCCGTGGAGTTCCTGCTCAGCTTCGGCGGGGCAGAGCTCTATCTCCCTGCCAACCCACGCGGCCGGTCCAAGGTCGAGGCGCTGGTCGGGGCCGAAAACGTCAAAGCACTACAAGCGCGCGCCGGGGAACTCTCGGCGCGCGTTCCCACTGCGAAGCCCTGGATCGCGCAGGTCTTCGCATCGAAGGGCTTGCCAGTTGCGGAAATCGCCCGCAAACTGCACACAACTGACGTGACCGTGCGCAAGTATCTCCGCGCAGGTCCCGATCCGCGACAACTTTCCCTGATCTGATAGGCCACCCCGCAAACCCTAGCGGATGTGTCCATTTCCCTGTCTGAAGCATCCTGAGCCCATCGTTTGAATATAGATTTCAACATGGCTCAGGAGCTCGCAGACCATGCAGGCACTATACAAGATCGCAGAGGCCCATATCGGCCTGATGGAGTGGCCAGGGGCCAAGCACAATCCTGAAATCGTGAAGATGTACGAGGCCTCGGGCCACGGCTGGGTCAAGGATGACGAGACCCCGTGGTGCGCGGCCTTTGTTGGCTCGTGCCTTGCCCAAGCGGGCATGAAGGGCACCGGCAAGCTCGATGCACGGTCCTACCTGAAGTGGGGCGAAGAGGTTGCGCTCGAAGATGCCGAGTTCGGTGACATCGTTGTGCTGTGGCGCGGAAGCCGTGACAGCTGGAAGGGCCACGTGGGCTTTTATGCAGGCATCGACGTCAACGGCAACATCCTCTTGATCGGTGGCAACCAGGGCAACGCCGTCAGCAAGGCAGGGTTCAAGCGTGACCGCCTTCTGGGTGTCCGCCGTGCCAAGATGCCCCGCACCTCGATCACCGAGTCAACGACCGTTCAAGCGATTGGGGGCGGTGCCATCGGCAACGCGGCTACGGCCTTCACTGTGATCCCCCAGCTCAGCGGCACGGCACAGATCATCGCGATTATCGGCTTCATGGCGATCGGTGCGGTGCTGGCCTACGTCTATCTGGAGCGGAAGCGCAAATGGGAGCTGGGGGACCGCTGATGCTGTCTCTCAAAGCTCTGTGGGCGCGGGTCCTGAATTGGATCCCGTCCCCCTCGGCGATCTGGCTGGCCTTGGCCGTCATCGCTTCGGGCCTTCTCGCCACCCTGCGCCGCGATGCTGTTGCCCGCCGCGACTACAAAGCCCTCAAAAAAGACTTGGACGCCGCCGATGAAATCCGCCGCCGTGTTGATGTTGCTCGTACTGACCATGACCGCGGGGTGCGCCCGTATAAAGACGCTGGTTGGCGTGACTGACGCCAGCGTTGATGGCGCGTCTATCGCTGCGCCATCAGGCCCGACCGCAGGGGCGCTTTGCCGTGCCTGGGGCGAGAGCCTGCCGACCCGTTCGCGGTCGGATACCGAAGTGACCAAAAGTGAGATTGAGGCTGGGTATGCCGCATTCGCAGGGGCCTGCCCCGACCATGACCACCTTATACCCTGAGGATCGAAGACCTGTGGAACAGGAAGCGATAAAACTCTGGATCACAGTCGCCACCTTCCTCTCGGCGCTGTTATCCGGCATCTATACGTTCTTCGCCACGCGGCAGAAAGACACCGAGAAGCGCTTCAAGGAAAGCGACACCAAGATCGATGCCGTCGTGAAGCGCGTGGACAAGCTAGAGAACAGCGTCGAGGCGCTGCCGAGCAAAGAAGACTTTCACAAGCTTGACGTGGCCCTGGCCCGCATGACCGGCGACATCCGCTCTCTTGGCGTGATGCTCGAAGGTCAAGGCGAAATCATGACCCGACTAGAGCGCGTTGTGACGCGCCATGAAGACCACCTACTGGAGGGCCGGAAGTGACCCGCTATCTCGAAACGCTGCAGGCCCACGCGCGCCTGACCATTCTGCGCCTGCTCGACGAGGCCCCGCGCTACACCTCGAACGTCTCGATGTTGACGCAGCTGATGCACCCCTACGGGATCACCTACACCCGCGACCAGGTCACGACCGAAGTGCATTGGCTCAAAGAGCAAGGCTTTGTTTCGACCGAGGACCACAACGGGTTCGTCATCGTCACGGCCACCGCCCGCGGGATCGAGATCGCCCACGGCATCGCCACGCATCCGGGCGTTCAGCGTCCCCGTCCGGGGGCATGATGGATGCCAGCACCGCGCAAGATAGATTTGCTGCCCGAGGAAATCCGCGACTGGCTGCGTGAAGAGCTGAGCCAGCGCGGCTTTGGCGACATCGAGGACGTCACTGGCGCCCTGAATGATCGCCTTGAAGAGAACGGTCTGTCCCTGTCGATCGGCAAGTCTGCCGTGGGGCGGTTTTCAAAAGCCCTTAAAGACCAGCGTGAAGCTTTCTCGATTGCCGAGACGCTGCTGTCTGACATGGACATCGAGGCCGAGGGCGAGCTGCACAAGGTGCTGATGCAGATGATCGCGACCTCTGCCGTGCACATGATCCATGCCGTGCGCGAAGAGGACGGCCACCTCGACCCCAAGGACCTGATGAACCTCGGGCGCATGCTCAAGGATCTGATGTCGTCGTCGGGTATGCGCGAGAAGCTCTTGAAGGACGAACGCGACCGGATCGAGCGCAAGGCGCGCGAAGAGGCGGCGACCGAGATGGAGGCCATCGCCCGCGAAGGCGGTCTCACCGATGACGCGATCCAGACATTCCGGAAGAAACTGTTGGGGGTATCATGACCACTGCGATCTACGACAAAGAAGACAAGCTGCGCGCCATCCACTACCCCGACCGCAAGCTGCACAAACAGCAAAAGATCAAAGGCTCTTACTGGCTGCCTATGGATGACCCGAAAGAGGGCGACGTGCAGGGCTTCTGGTTTGTGTGCCCCTGTGGCTGCTCTGAGCTTTATCGCATCCCGGTTGGCATGAAGATGAAGCCCGCAATCGGTTGGCGTTGGAATGGGGTCTATGACGCGATCTCGATCGAGCCTGCTGTCGAGATCACAGGCCACCTGAAGGCCAAGCTGACTGACGGCTACTGGGAGATCCTCTGATGGCGACCCCGGCACAGATTGCAAACGACCTCGAAGAGCACGGCAAGGCCCTCAAGGGGCGCGGGATGGACATGCTCTGCCGCTCACTGATGCGCGGTGCGGACACCATCCGCCAGTTGATGGATCAGGTCACTGTGAAAGAGACCGAGGTTTCCCAACAACGTATTCGTAGTTCGACTTTGGTGCGCGAGATCGCCGACTTGGCTCGCAAGCAGAAGCCAGAGGGCGAAGAGCTACTCAAACGCGCAGTGGGCATTCTCGTAGTTGAAGGCTGCGTATGCGCTGAACTTCTGCAACGGGAGCTTGGGGTAGATGCCGAAACCGCAGCAAAGCTCATTCAGGAAATGCATTTTCGTCAGATCAGCACGCTCATTCAATCATACGGGAAAGTGATGCCCTTGGGCGCAATGCACAAAGCGGAGGCGACCGCGTGAACGCCGCCAATCTCTGCCGCTCTGATCGTGCGGTGATTTCAGACCTCGCCAAGTATGGCCGGCTGCGCAGCGTGCCCGAGGTGCAGGTGCGCCGTCTGGTGCGGCGCGGTCTGGTGCACAAGGTCCGCGACGATGTGATCCTCGCAAAGGGCGCATGGCAGGCTGTTTTGGAGGCGAACGCCCCCGATGCACCGAAACCCAAAGGCATTCGGAGACTGTGGTCATGGCTGACACGCTGAACGATCAGGACTTCGATGCCCGCCGCGCCGAGAATAACCAGTCGCTGCCCGAGGCTCTCAGCACCGATGAGGGTCTGCCCGCTGTCCTGCTGAACTATCAGGCTCGCCTGTTGGCCACGACCGCCGCCGAGCAGTTGGTGGTCTGCGAGAAGTCCCGCCGGATCGGTATGACATGGGCCGTGGGGGCAGACGCCGTGCTGACCGCTGGTGCCCGTCGCAGCGCCGGGGGCATGGATGTGCTCTACATCGGCTATAACTTGGACATGGCCAGAGAGTTCATCGACACCTGCGCCATGTGGGCACGGGCGTTCATCCCTGCGGCCTCTGGGGTCGAGCAGTTCCTGTTCAAGGATCAGGATGACGGCGGCGAAGAGAAAGACATCAACGCGTTCCGCATCCGGTTTGCCTCGGGCTATGAGATCGTCGCCCTGACCTCGAAGCCGCGCTCACTGCGGGGCCGTCAGGGGTATGTGATCTTCGACGAGGCCGCGTTCCACGATGAGCTGGCCGAGCTGCTGAAGGCCGCCATGGCGCTCTTGATGTGGGGCGGCAAGGTGCTCGTCATCTCGACCCATGATGGGGCGGACAACCCGTTCAATCTGCTGATCAAGGACATCCATTCTGGCGAACGTGCTGGCGAGGTCCTGACAGTGACCTTTGAAGACGCCATTGAAGACGGTCTTTACGAGCGGATCGCGCTGGTCACGGGCAAGCCGAACACGCCAGAGGCAAAGCAGGCGTGGATCGACAGCATCTTCAAGTTCTATGGCGCCGATGCGGACGAAGAGCTGCACTGCATTCCGAAAGCAGGCACTGGCGTCTGGCTGCCCGCTCCGCTGATCGAGGCACGGATGACCGCCGATGCCCCGATCCTGCGTCTGGAGCTGCCCGAGGACTTCCTGCGCCGGTCCGATGCGGATCAGGCTGAAACCATGCGCCCGTTCTATGCGGAACTGGATGCCGTCCTGCAGGGGCTCGACCTGTCTCGCCAGTATGCTCTTGGCTTCGACTTTGCCCGCGTGGCTGACCTGACCGTCCTCGACCTTCTGGGCATCGATCCGGACCTGACCCGCCGCGAGGCCTTGGCGGTCGAGATGCGCAACGTGCCAGGGCGCGAGCAGTGCGAGGTCACCCGCCGCGTCATGGCCCATGTGCGCGAACGCCTGATCGGCGCTGCCTTTGACGCCACCGGCATGGGCTGGATCGTGGCCGAGGAAATGGGCCGCGAGTTTGGCCTGCGCGAAAGCGAGGACAGCGGCGGCGTTGTCTGGGCCATCAAGTTCAGCGTCGAGTGGTATCGCCAGCACATGCCAGGACTTAAAAAGCGGTTCGAGGACGGCACCATCGCGCTTGCGCCGGATGCAGAGCACGTGACCGACCTGCGGGCCGTCAAGGAAATCCGTGGGGTGCCTCGGGTGCCCGATGTGCGGACAGGCACCAGCGGCATGCGCCGTCACGGCGACTATGCGATCGCGCTGGCGCTGGCCGACTTTGCCAGCCGTCAGGACTGGGTCGAATACCACTACACATCCGTCGCCCCGACCTCTGGCCAAATCCCAGAGGACGATGACGAGGCGCAGGACGCCGCGGGCGGGCGGTCATGGCTGAGAGCGCCCCTTGGGGCACGGCTACGCGGAGGGCTTTGAGATGGAAACCATTGAACAACTGCTTTTGATGTGCGGCATCGGGCTCTTCGTGGGAATTGGTGCGGGCTTCGGCTGGCAGTTCGCCATGTCGATCGACACGGTGATCGGCCAAGCCGTTCGAGCGATTGGCAAGCGGTCAAAGGGTGCGGGGCAGAAGGATCGGGTTCGTGTGGGCGGGTATTCCGCGCCGAATGAACCTTGTGGTCCGCCGCCATATTCAGGTGGTCGGGGGGAGAAGAAATGAACTCAGATCAATATCATCTTTGCAAGATCGCAGAAGAGTGCGCGGAAGTTGCGCAGCGTGCGCTCAAGGCGCAGCAATTCGGCTTGCAAGAAGTTCAAGCCGGGCAAGAGCGGAACAACCTAGAAAGGCTGCTTTCCGAGTTTCATGATCTCGTCGCCACCTTTGAAAACTTCCTGTCGCAAGTCGGGAAGCAACAAAGAGTCCTGCCCAACCATTTTCAGCGCCAAGCACGGTTAGAAAAGATGGAGAAATTCTTAAACCTCGCCATCCGGCTGAACCAAGTTGATGCGGATGTATCAGTCCGCTCGAAAAATTCCGGACAAAGTGAGTGCGAGACAAAATCATGACGCTGCTAGACCAATGGGGTCGCCCCGTAGAGAAGCGCATTCTGACCGAGGAAGTCTCGGCGGCCAGCATCGGGTCTGTGCGGACCCCTGTGACCGGCTATCCGGCGGATGGTCTGACCCCTGACCGGCTCGCTGGCATTCTGCGCGCAGCCGACACAGGCGATGCGGTCCAGTATCTGGAATTGGCCGAGGCGATTGAAGAGCGGGATCTGCACTACTCGGGCGTTCTGGGGACGCGGAAGCGCAGTGTCAGCCAGATCGGGTTCTCGATCGAGGATGCCAGCGATGACCCGCTGCAGGTCAAAATGGCCGAGCGGGTGCGCGAATGGCTACGCCGCGACGAGCTGACCGACGAGGTCTTTGACATCCTCGACGCCGTGGGCAAGGGCTACAGCCACACTGAAATCATCTGGGACACCTCGGAAGGGCAGTGGAGCCCCGCGCGTCTGGAATACCGCGACCCCCGCTGGTTCCGGTTTGACCGCCGAGATCTGACCACGCCGATCATGCTGTCCGAGCACGGGCAGGAAATGCCCTATCCGGCGTTCAAGTTCATCTTTGCCCGCATGAAGGCAAAGTCGGGTCTGCCCCTGCGCTCTGGCATTGCCCGCCTTGCGGTGTGGTCGTGGATGTTCAAGGCCTACACCCAGCGCGATTGGGCGATCTTTACCCAGACCTATGGCCAGCCCATCCGGATCGGCCGCTATGGTCAGGGGGCCAGCGCCGAGGACCGCAAAACTCTGTTCCGGGCTGTGGCCAACATCGGCGGCGATTGCGCGGCGATCATCCCCGAGAGCATGCGGATCGAGTTCGTCGAAAGCGGGAACGTCGGGTCATCGACCGACCATTACGAGAGCCGATGCAACTGGCTCGATAAGCAGGTCTCGAAGGCAATCCTCGGGCAGACCTCGACCACCGATGCCGAGGTGGGCGGTCTCGGGTCGGGAAAAGAACATCGCGAGGTTCAGAAAGACATTGAGACGGCGGATGCGAATGCGCTGGCGGCAATCCTCAACCGCGATCTCATTCGCCCTTGGATGCAGCTGGAGTTCGGCCCCCAGCGCGACTACCCGCGCCTGAAGATCGAGCGCCCCGAGCCGGAAGACCTCAAGGCCTTCACCGACGCGGTGACCCCGCTCGTGGATCGCGGACTTCGGGTTTCGACCTCGTCCGTGCTGTCGAAGTTCGGCCTGAAGGAAGCGGCAGAGGGAGAGAGCGTTTTGAGCCCTGCCGCCGGGAAAACCGCCTCAGAGGCCCCGCCTGTGCCATCTGCCCCCTCGGATGGGGCCGAGGATATGGCAGGGAGCGCCGTTAAATACCCATTTAATACCCCAACGCCCTCCGCGCGCCCAACTGTGGCCGCGCAGGCCCAAGAGGGCTCAGCGGGCCATTCTGAGCCGTTCGACCCTTCGGTGGTCCGATTGGCCAGTGAAGCAGCTCCGCTGGTGGGCAAAATGGTCGAGCAGATCGAGGCGATGATGGAGGCCGCTGGGGATCTCGACGAGCTGCACGAGATGCTGACCCATGCCTTCCCCGATATTCCGATCAGTGATCTGGCCGATGTTCTGGGAGCGGCGCAGACCGCCGCTGCAGCAGGTGGCCGCGCAGCCATAGAGGATGACGCCCGTGACTGAAATCGCCGCGATCTTTCGCCAGCCCTTCACCGAGCAGGTGACCGCGTTCCGCCAGCGCCTTGGCAATCTCGTCCCGACTGCCGCGTGGGATGACCTTTGGCAGGCCGAACATGATCGAGCGTTTATGGTGGCAGGGGCGATCAAAGCCGATCTTCTGACCGATCTGGCCAGTGCGGTGGATCGCGCAGTGACAGAGGGCACGGGGCTGGAGGCGTTTCGCCGCGACTTTCGCAAGATCGTCGAGACCCGCGGCTGGCACGGCTGGACCGGCGAGGGCAGTCAGGGCGGCGAGGCATGGCGCACCCGCGTCATCTACCGCACCAACATGGCCACCAGCTACCACGGGGGCCGTTTTGCGCAGCTCGAAGCGGGCGGGTTTAAATACTGGGTTTACCGGCACGGCGGCTCGATCGAACCGCGCCTGCACCATCTGGCATGGGATCGGATCGCGCTGGAGCCCGATCACCCGTTCTGGCTGACCCACTATCCGCCGAATGGCTGGGGCTGCAGCTGCTATGCCGTGGGCGCACGGACCCGCGCCGGCATTGCCCGTGTGGGCGGTGATCCGGACAAGGTTTTACCCGATGGCTGGGAGATGCTCGACGCCAAGACAGGCGCGCCCTCAGGTATCGGTAAGGGATGGGCCTACGCACCAGGGGCAACCGTGAGCCATACGGTGCAGGTTCTGGCGGAAAAAGCAGTGGATTGGCCGTCGCAGATCGCCAGCGGGTTCATGGCCGAATTGCCAGAGACTGTGATCGACCAGTTTGGTGCGGCTTACCGAGCTTTGACCAGCGTGGCCGATGATCTGGGGCGATTCGCCGCAAATGTAGAAGCAGGCTTTAGCGGGGCGGCGTTCCGCCCGCTGGGGCCGGTCCAGAGCCAGTGGTCGCAGGTGCTGCAAGAGATCGCGCCCGATCAGATGCAGTTTGCTCTCACCCGTGGGGGCATGAACGCCCTTTTGGGGCAGGGACACACCCGCGAGCAGGTCTCGCAGCTCGGGCAAGCGCTGAATGACATCGCGTCACTGCAGGTGCGCGGCAATGCGATCGAGGTAACCCATGGGGGCGGCATTCTGGATCTCGTCCCCAAACTCGATCAGCGCATGCTCAACATCGTCGGTTGGCGGACCAGCTGATGATCAAAGCTGATGTTCAGGCCAATGAGGTGAAGGCGGCGCTGGCCCGTGTGGCGGGTGCGGTGTCAGACATGCGTCCTCTGATGCAAGAGCTCGGCGAGATCATGATCGAGCGCACCAAGGGCAACTTCAAAGAGGGCCAGAGCCCGGACGGGCAAAAGTGGGCGGCCAAAACCCCCGCGACCTTGGAGGCCTACAGGGCTCGCAAAGACCCGATTGATCCCCGTCCGCTCTTCGGCCCTTCAAAGCAGCTTTCAACACAGATTTTCTACGAGGCCGAGCCGGGCGAAGTGCGCTGGGGCTCGAACCTGATTTATGCCGCTGTGATGCAGTTTGGGGCCAAAAAGGGGGCGTTCGGGACAAAGAGCGGTACAGACAAGCGCGGGCGGAAGTTCTCTATGCCCATGCCTTGGGGCGATATCCCCGCGCGCCCCTATCTCGGCGTCGGGACCGAAGACAGCCGCATTCTGATCGAAGCCATTGAAGAATACCTCTCCGAGGCCTTAGGGGATTGACCGAAGCCGTCCTGCGGCGCACCCTAAGAGCACGTTTCCCCAGATTTTAGAGAAGACCCCGCAAGCCCTAGCGGCTGCATTGCTTTGCGCGCCATCGGCAATATCGCCCTATGAGCACGCAGACACATATCGCCCTTCTTGCCGAGCAGACGCTCGAAGCATCGATCCCCCAGTGGATCCACATTCTGCCGGTTGGTGATGTCCAGACGGTAGATGACCGTGGCCCATACCGCGCCCTGAACCTGCCCGCCATCATCGCGGCCTCGTTCGACGCACGGTCCCGCATTCCCATCGACGAAAACCACTCTCTACACCTCGCCGCAGGCAAGGGGCTTCCGAGCCCTGCGCGCGGCTGGATTGTCGAGATGGACGCTCGCGCTGACGGCATCTGGGGCCGCGTGGAGTGGAGCAAGACGGGCCGCGAGATGATGGCCGAGCGCCAGTATCGCTCTGTGTCTCCTGTGATCCTGCACACCGACAAAAAAGAAATCATCGCGATCGAGGCGGTCAGCCTCGTGAACCGCCCGAACCTGCGCGGACTGACCGCGCTCAATATGGAGCACCCCACAATGACGTTCATGGAACGCCTGATCGAGGCTCTCGGCCTCACACCGGACGCGACCGAAGAAGATGTGATGAAGGCCATCGCCGCGACCAAGAAAGACGACGAGGTCGCTATGCAATCTGCGCTGGTCACTGTCGGAACCGCTCTGGGGGCGGCAGGCACGAGCCCTGATGACCTGGTCAACACAGCCCGCGCTCTGAACGCGGCCAATGCCGAACTGACGCAGACCGTCACCGCGCTCCAGTCCGAGAACGCGACGCTCAAATCTACGGCGGCCCGCAAAACTGCAGAGGACGCCGTCGACGCCGCGATCCGTGCCAAGCGCGTCGGGGTCAAGGCCAGCCGCGATGCCTACATCTCGATGCACATGGAAAACGCCGAGCGCACTGAGGCCATCCTGAACGGCCTGCCGAGCCTCGACGACACCCAGACCACTGCCACGCCTCCCTCGGGCGACGTGACCCAGACCTCCCTGAATAGCGAACAGATGAAGGTCGCTGACCTTCTGGGCATTCCCCACGATGCCTACGCAAAAACTCTTGCTGCCGAGAAGGACTAAGCCATGACCGCTTTGACCGCAGATCGTTCCACCCCGTCGCGTGCCGGCATTTCCCGGTCGGGCGCTGTCGCCGCATCCACCACCATCTACGCTGGCGCGATGCTGATGCGCGATGCCTCTGGCTACATCGTCGAGGGCCAGACTGCGACCGGCCTCGTGGGTGTTGGCCGTGCCGAGAAGGCCGTCGACAACAGCGCAGGCTCTGCTGGCGACAAGACCGCCGAGTTCCGCCCCGGCACCTTTTACTGGGCCAACAGCGCAGGCGCAGACGAGATCACCATCGCTGACATTGGCCAGAAGGCCTACGCGGTAGATGACCAGACCGTTGCCAAAACTGATGGCACGTCCACCCGCTCGCCCGCGGGCATTGTCGACGATGTCGATGCAAACGGGGTGTGGGTCCGCATGGACGAAGCCCTGACCAACGCAGCCTAAGGACCCCCTGACATGATTATCAACAGCACTTCTCTGAACGCGCTGCGCGCCGGTTTTAAAACCGAGTTTCAAGGCGCCCTTGAAGCAGCGGAAAGCACCCGCGACCGCGTGGCGACCACCGTGCGATCGACCACGAGCGAAAACCGCTATGGCTGGCTGAAGAAGCTGCCCGGCATGCGCGAATGGATCGGCCCCCGCGTTCTGAACCTCTTGGCCGAGTCGGACTACTCGCTGAAGAACCGCAAGTTCGAGATGACCATCGAAGTGGGCCGCGACGACATCGAGGACGACAACCTCGGCCAGTACTCGCTGCTCTTCTCCGAAATGGGCGAAAGCGCGGGCACCCATCCCGAGAAGCTCGTCTACGATGCTCTGAAGGCGGGCTTCGACACCGAATGCTTCGACGGCCAGAACTTCTTCGACACCGATCACCCGATCACCGACGAAGATGGCAACGAGACCGTGTATTCGAACTTCGGCGGCGGCTCTGGCACCCCGTGGTTCCTGCTCTCGACCCGCCGCAAGGTGAAGCCGATCATCTTGCAAGAGCGCAAGCCGATCGCCTTCACCTACAAGGACAACCCGAACGACGACAACGTGTTCTTCAACGACACCTTCGTCTACGGCGCGGACTGCCGCATGGTGGCCGGTTACTCTCTGCCCCAGCTGGCCTACGCGTCGAAAGACACCCTGAATGCGACCAACTTCGCGGCGGCCTACGCTGCGATCGAGAGCATGAAGGGCGACGGAGGGCGTCCGCTGGGTCTGAAGCCCGACCTTCTGGTCGTGCCCCCGACCTTGCGCGAACAGGCACAGGAAATCCTGAAAGCCGCGCGCAACGATGCAGGCGCCACCAACCCTTGGTTCGACACCGCCGACCTTCTGGTCGTGCCGTGGCTGGCCTGAGGCCCTGAGCTATGAGCGATAAGTCTGAAGACCGCCTCGCGCTAGAGGCACGGGCCGACGCTCTGGGGGTCTCGTATCAGTGGAACACTGGTGACGAGCTCCTGCTGAGCCGCATCACCGAAGCCGAGGAAGCCGCAGCTGCGGCCCCTCAGGCCGAAGCGCAGGAAGAGGGGACCGCAACTGCGGCCCCCGAGCCTGAAGCATCCGCAGCTGTCCCCCAGGGCGACGAGAACGATGTCGCGCCGTGGGGCCTCACAGATGACGATGTGCTGATTGTCACTGGTCCCCGCAAGGGCCGCTGGCGGGCGGGTCTAAAGTTCGGCCCCGAGCCTGTGCGCATCCCTGTCTCTGAACTTACGGACGAAGAGGTCGAAGCGATCTCTGGCGATCCCAAGCTGACCGTCGAAGTTGAAGACGGCTCGGACGACTGACACCGAAACCGGCGGCGCTTCTGCCGCCGGGCTTTTAACAGAGGTTTAATGCCGTGCCCTACACCACCCTAGACGAGCTGACCAAACGCTACGGCGAGCTGATCCTGATCCAGCTGACCGACCGCGGGGACGTGGCGACAGACACCATCGACGCTGACGTGGTGGCCGAGGCCATCGCGGATGCAGATGCAGTGATCGACGGGTATGTCGGGGGCCGGTATGTGCTGCCCATGGCTGAGGTCCCGCCGCTCTTGGAGACCGTCGCCAAAGCCATCACCATTCACAAGCTGCACGTCTATGAGCCCTCGCCGAAGATCGAGGCAGATTACCGCGATGCGCTGAATACCCTCAAAGACATCGCCCGCGGCGTTATCACCTTGGACATCGCTGGCGTCACCCCTGCCACCACTGGCGGCGGCGGGGCCCGCGTGACTGACCGCGCCCGTCCGATGACCGAGACAAGCCTGAAGGGCTTTATCTGATGATCGACGCCGTCATCACCAGACTGAAGGCTGAGGTCTCCGAGTTTTCCGGACGCGTGGACGGGGCGGCGGAGTTTGCTGACCTGATGCAGCGCGGCTCTCGACCTCAGAGCGCCTTGGCGGCCTACGTGCTGCCACTGGGGCTGCAGGGGGGCACGGCTGAGGCCAGCGCCGGACTCTTTGTCCAGTCCGTGCGCGAGACTGTTGCCGTGGTCATTCTGGTGAATGCGGCAGATGCGACGGGGAACCGCGCCCTGCAGACGCTCGATCCCCTGGTGAAGGCTGTGATCGGCGCAGTCGCAGGATGGGACGGCGGGGAAGACGCGCTCGGGATCTTCGAGCTGGTGCGCGGCAACCTGATCACCCCCGGCACAGGCCTGATCGCCTACCAGCTGGAATTTGCCATCAACGATCAACTGAGGATCACGCCATGACCGCTTTGCCCCAATCCGGCGGGAGCTACACCCGCGACGAGGACGGTGCTCTGACCCGCACCAAAGAGACCCCGAAAAAGACCGCCAAATCCGGCGCGAAGAAGGAGGCTTAAATGTCCCTGCGTTTCCGTAAGAAGGTCCTGCTGGCCAAGATCGAAACGACCTATGGCACAGACGCCACTCCGACCGGTGCGGCGAACGCCATGCTGGCGAGCAACATCAGCATCCAGCCCATGGAGGGATCGGACGCCGAGCGCGGTCACGATCAGCCGTTCCTGGGCAATGATGGCACCATTCCCTATGACTTGCATTCGCGCATGACCTTCCAGATTGAACTGGCGGGATCTGGCACCGCAGGCACAGCGCCCGCATGGGGTCCGCTCTTGCGGGCTTGCGGTGCGGCTGAAACCATCGCAGCCAGCACCAGCGTCACCTATAACCCGATCTCCGACGGGTTCGAGAGCGCGACCATTTATCTGAACATCGACGGCACGCTCTATGCGCTGCTCGGGGCCCGTGGCACCGCGACGTTCCGCGTCAACGCATCCGCCATCCCGATCATCGAGTTCGAGTTCACCGGCCTCTGGACCAAGCCTGTGGCCCAAGCCCTGCCCACGGCAGATGTCTCGGCCTTCCAGAAGCCCTTGGTGGGCTCTGCGGCGAACACCCCGACTTTCACCATCGACGGCACGGGCCACGTGATGCGCAACTTTGCCCTGATGCTCGGCAACGAGGTCGAGGCGCGCTTCCTGATCGGGGCCGAGGCGATCGAGATCATCGACCGCGCCGAAACCCTCGAAACCCAGATCGAGGCGGTGGCGCTCTCTACTCTCGACCCGTTCGCGCTGGCCCGTGATCAGGGCACCGTGGCTGTCAGCCTCGTGCACGGCAAAACCGCTGGCAGCATCGCGACCATCGCAGTCCCGAATGCGCAGGTCCAACGTCCGGGCAGCCCCGTTGAGGCGCAGGGCATCAAGGAATGGCCGCTCAACTTCGCCCCGAAGCCCGTCACTGGCAACGACCAGTGGACCCTGACCCTGACTTGATAAAGGCCCGATATGTTTAAAATTGCAGCTGCCCCGAAGTTCACCCGCGAGGTCACCGTCAAAGTGCCCGCTGGCTATGACTATGAAAAACAGACGTTCAAAGCTGATTTTACCGTGCTTGATGATGAAGCTTCCGAGGCGTTCGATATGAACACGCTCGAAGGGTCGCGGGGGTTTTGTGATGCGATTTGGCGTGGGGCCTTTGACCTTGCAGACGAGGACGGAAAGCCCGTCGCCTTCACCGCGGCTGTCAAAGAACAGTTGCTGGCGCTGCCTTATGTCCGGATCGCGCTGATCCGCACCTACCGCAATACCGTCATCGGCGCACTGGCGGGAAACTAAAGGCTGCGGGCCGTGCCTGGGCACAGCGCCAGCTCGGACGGTCCGCAGCCGAAACAGACGAGGACGCAGCATTCTGGGGGATCGACCCCGCGTTGCTGCGCCCCGAAGAGGAAGCCGCTCTCTGGCCCTGTCATATTCCCGCCCTTGAGGCCTTTCTATCGGTTCAGACCCAGTGGCGGCGCACGGTTTTCCCCATGGGGGGCGTGATCCACGAGGGGCTCGACTACTCCGCTGCAGAGGCGGGGCTCAGGATGGCAGGGATCGAGGTGACACCGGACCTCTGGCAGGCCGTCAGGCATATCGAGGCAGGGGCCAAAGAAGTTTTAAACGAGGGTTGAAATGACGCTGCGCGTGCACGCATCACTGACCGCAGACGGGTCACAGGCCAAGACAGAGATCGGCGCTGTCGCAAAGTCTGCCGATGCCCTCGAAGCCGAAATGGCACAGGTCAACAAGATGGCGGCGGATCAAACCGCCATCTTTGCCAAGCTCGGCGCTGAGGCCAAAGGCCTCGGGGCCGGTGTCTCGGATTTCAACGCGCCACTCTCGGAAACAGCCAAAACCACCAAAGGCCTGCCTGCACCGCTCAGCGACACCGCTGACGGCATGGACAGGGTCAGCCGGTCGAGCACTGCAGCCGCGGGGTCTGTCGGCAACATGGCAGCGCAGTTCAACGACATCATTGTTATGATGGCCGCAGGGCAGAACCCGCTGCAGCTGGCCATCCAGCAAGGCACCCAGATCACGCAGGCCTTCGGTGGCCGTGGGGCCGCAGGAGCGGCGCGGATGCTCTGGGCCGGCTTCACCTCGCTCTTTAGCCCGATCAACCTGATCACCATCGGCTCGATCGCGGCGGGGGCCGCCATGGTGCAGTGGCTCAGCGGAGCCATTGGCGGGGCAGAAAGCCTCGAAGACCGCATCGAGAGCCTGCAGGACGCCACCAGCGAATACCGCGATCTGGTCTCTCGGGATCTCGATGACCTCAAAGAGCGCTATGGCGCGATTACGCCCGAGGTCATCCAGCTCCAACGCGAGACCGAGAAGGCCGCGCTCGATGAGATGCTGACCCGCGCCAAGGATGCGGCGGAAGGGCTTAAGGAAGAGCTCTCGGACGGCGGGCAGATGTTCCGCCTGTTCCGCCCTGATGGGGACACGGATCGCCGTTCGGCGCGCACGGGCCGCAGTGACACGGTCGACGAGCTGAAAGCAATGCTCGGGCAGGTGGGCGGCGAGGGTGATCTGAATGAGCAGATCGCTGCGGTCGAGACCTTCAAGACGGCTGTGTATGACGCTGCGGGCGGCTGGGAAGGCATGAACAAAGAGCAGCGCGCGTTCGTGGGCCAGATCAACATGGTCCTCGACGATCTGCGCGCCAGCCTCGGAGCCATCCAGCAGAACTGGGGGAAGGTTCAGGACGGCTGGGACGGCATCAAAGGCATCTGGGAAGCCGGTAAAGAGCGCGTTCAAGAGTCCATTAAACAGGTCGAGGCCGAACGGGAAATTCTGCGCACCCTGCAGGACCGCGCCGACCTTGCGCAGCTGATCAATACATACGGCGAAGACAGCAAGGCGGTGGCCGAAGAGCGGGCGGCGCAAGAGGCTGAAGCCCTGCGCCGGATGATTGAGGAAAGCGTCCAGTCCGAAGCGCTCAAAGAGCAGGCTCTTGCCGTGGTCGATGCGCTGGTGCAGGCGGGCAACGTGGATCTCGCCTCGAACCTCGCCAAGGGTCGCGCCGAAGCAGCCGCCATGGCCGATGAAATCCAAAGGGCCGTGAACGGGATGCTCTCTCTGCATGCCCAAGGCATCGCCAGCCTGCGCGAGAGCGAACTGCGGCTGGAATACAGGGACGATCCTGTCGCTCTGGCGGGGGCGCTGGCGGCCGAGCGATTTGACCAGGTCGACACCAGTGGCCTCGATCCGATCCTGCGCGAGCAGATGGATGCCCGCCGCGATGAGGCGATCTCGAATGCCGAAGAGACGGCCCGCAACCGCGAAGAGCTCGTCGCATGGCAGAAGGCTCAAACAGAGGCGGCGAGATCCGCGCGCAGCGGTGCAAAGTCTGCGGCGAATGATGCCAAGAAGCAGGCCGAGGCGGTTGATAAGCTGATTGGCCGTATGCGCACAGAGGTCGAGGTCCTGAAGGAAATGGACCCGATCCAGCGCGAGCTGATCCAGAACCGCGATGTGCTCAGCCATGCCACGGCCGCGCAAACCGCAGAGGTAAAGAAGCTGCTCGAAGAAGAGCAGAAGCTGACCGAACTGCAGGACCGTGCAGACTGGTTCAAGTCGACATCCTACGACCTGATTATGGACCTCAAAGAAGGCGGCGATGCTGTCGCTGACAGCTTCGAGCGCGTGGCCTCTGCGATTGAGGATGCGGCGTGGCAGGCAATCTTGCTCGGCGAGGGTCCCTTCGGGTCGGCCTTCGGCGCGGCGGGTGATGGCCTTCTTGGGTCGCTGTCGAAGGCGCTGTTCCCGCAGAACGCGGAGGGCGGAATGTTCTACGCCGATGGGCATGGCACAGCGGACAAGGGTCTGAGCTGGCTGAGCTCGGGCGAGTTCATTGTCAATGCACAGGCCACGTCTCGGCACCGCGCTCTGTTGGAGGCGATCAACAGCGGTGGCGCGTTGCCCGCCTTTGCCGCTGGCGGGGCCTACAACGCAGGACCCGCGCCCGCCTATGGTGCGCCGGTCTTCCAGATCATCAACCAGTCGAGCGCGCAGGTCAGCGGCACCGTCCAAGAGACCCAAGGGTCAAATGGCCAGCGGGCCTACAAGATGGTTCTCGCTGATCAGGTGGGCGATGCCATGAACACACCCGGCGGCGGTGCGCGGCGTGTGATGCGTCAGGGCTACGGACTTCAAAAGCGGGGGGCGTTGCGATGACTTTGGCAGCATGGCCGAGCGAACTGCCAAAGCCAGTTCGCGCACCATATACAAAGACCTGGCTCGATGGTCGCCAGATGCGTGCGGCCGAGTACGGCCCGCCCTCGGCGCGGCTGCGCACCTCGGCGGTCGTGAGCGTGGTCGCCATGAGCGTGCGGATGGACCGCGATCAACGCAGTGTTTTCGAGGCGTTCTGGCAGGACGAGCTGGCATGGGGCACGCTGCCCTTCACCATGATCGATCCGACCACGGACGGCTGGGAGCTCTTGGACGATGAGGGCGCACCCGTGCTTGATGAAAGCGGCAACCCCATCTCTTTGGCCCGCACGTGGACCTGTCTCTTTTCTCAAGATGGATTGCCGGAAGAGACGATGCAGGGCCTGACCTTCAACATCAACTTCTCTGTCGTGGTGATGCCATGAGACGCCTTTCTCTGAACGCGCGGAATGCGCATCTGCAAGAGCACAGTGCCGAAGTCGAAGTGGCACTCTTCTGCTTCGAGCATCCGGGCCTCGACGCACCGATCCGCCTCTCGACGGACCCGACCGAGCGGCTGTCATCAGACCCGCTGATGTATGGCACCCGCTCGGCATGGCTGGACGCTGACCCCGAAAGTGATCCGTATTATTTCGTGGTGGCGTCGGCAGAGCTGCCCTCTGATCTCGATGATGCCACCAGCACCGCGTCGGTCGTTTTGGAGAATGTGAGCCGCGATATCGCGGGGCTGCTGTTGAGTTTCACCAGCTTGGCATCGGTGCACGTCGCTGTGGTCCTCGCATCGAGCCCCGATGTGGTTGAGGCAGAGTTCCGCGACCTGAAGCTGGTCTCGGCGGTCGTGGACGCGGGCGAGGTCTCTCTGCAGCTGAGCCGCGCCCCGATCGAGGAAGAGACCATCCCCATGGATCGCTTTACCAAAGACCGATTTCCGGGGCTGTTCCGGTGAGCTGGTCCGCCAAATACGTCGGGGCCTATGGCCTGACATGCTGGGGCCTCGTGGCCGACGTCTATGCCGATGAGCTGGGGGTCAACCTGCCGCGATACGACGGCCACCGGATGTCGATCGACGAGCAGGCCGAGGTCGCCGCTCTGATCGAAGGCGAGCGTATCCAGAGCCGCTGGAAGGAAGTCCCCGCCACCAAGGCGCAGCCCCTTGATGTCATGCTGTTCCGGCGCGGGCGCTACCCGTCCCACGTCGGCCTCTTCGTCGCACCAGGTCAGATGCTCCACGTCGATCAGGACGGGCAGGCACGGCTGGCCCGCTTCGATGGCATCGTCTGGGGCACCCGTTTGGTGGCCGTTTATCGTCATTTAAAGAGGTCGTGAACATGGCTTTCACCCCCGTTCTGGTCGCCCCCCATTTTGATCCCACTGTGGGCCGCGAGTCGATTGATGTGCCCGAGGGCCTAACTCTTGCCCAGATCGTCGACTATGCGATGCCCGGTCTTGCGCCGTCGGATCGCGCGCAGCTGCGCGTGACCGTAGCCAGCCCCGCTGGGGCCTATGTGGTGCCCCATGGCATCTGGGCCTTCACCCGCCCCAAAACTGGAATGCAGGTCATTCTGCGGCTGATCCCCTCTGGTGATGGCGCCCGAGCGGTGCTGAGTGCTGTGGTGGCCATCGGCGCGATTGCGCTTGGGCAGTTTTGGGCTGGTCAGATGATCGCGACCGCCGGTCTGGGGCAGTCTTTGCTGGCCACGGGCCTTGCTGCGGGTCTGTCAGTTGTCGGCAACATGCTGGTGAATGCACTGGTCCCCGCGCAGCAGGTGAAGCCGCTCTCACAGTCGGCCTATTCCGAGCAGTCCGCCTATTCGATCAACGGCTGGTCCAATACCGCACGGCCCGGTGAGCCTGTGCCCTATGTACTCGGCCGCATGCGGATGGCCCCGCCTTTCGCCGCCACCAGCTACACGGAAATCTACGGTGACGATCAGTATGTCAGAGCGCTCTTTTGCTTTGGCTACGGGCCACTCTCGATCGAGGACATCCGGATCGGGGACGTGTCGATCGACGACTACGAGGACGTCCAGATCGAGGTGCGCGAGGGGTATGACGACGATGATCCGGTTACACTCTATCCCCGTCAGGTCGTTGAGGACCCCGACGCCGGGGGCGTCGAGTTGGTGCGCGAGTATCCCCGCACCACCACTGGCACCGCCGACACCGCCCAAGAAGCTGTCGAAAGCCCTATTGTGCGCTCGACTGCCACCAATGCGACCGCCTGCACTGTGATCATCGGCTTCCCTCAGGGTCTATTTACGATTGACGACGATGGGGACCGCCGACTGGAAACCGTCGACGTGCGCATTCGTCAGCGCCAGACCTCCGCAGATGCGTGGGAAGAGGTCGAGACCCTGACCATCAGCGCCCATCGCCGCGAACTCTTCTACCGCGCCCACACATGGGACTTGCCGAGCCGTGGCCGTTGGCAGATCGAGGTCACCCGCATGACCCCCGAAAGCGTTGGGACGAAAAAGGTTCCGACGAAGGTGAGCACCACCGCTCTTGCCGCCCTGCAATCCCATCGCCCCGAGTACCCTATCGCCTTCGGAAAGCCCCTTGCGCTGGTGGCCGTGCGCGTCCGTGCGACCCATCAGCTGAATGGTCAGCTCGACAACCTCAACGCACTCGTGTCCCGTGTCGCCCCCACATGGGACGGCACCGAATGGATTGATGGCAGCGTGACCCGCAATCCCGCCGCCGCGATGCTCCATGCCCTGCGCGGTCCTATGAACCCGTTCCCTGCCACGGATGCAGAGATCGACTGGGACGCGCTCCAGACCTGGTATGATTTCTGCGAGGCCAAAGGTTTGAGCTACGACTTTATCCATGAGGTGGGCGAGCCCCTCGGGGACGTCCTTCGCCAGATCGGCGCAGCCGGCCGCGCAAACCCGCGCCACGATGGTCTGCGCTGGACAGTGGTGATCGATGCCCCCTCGGATCTGGTGGTCGACGAGCTGAGCCCGCGCAACGCGTCCTCGTTTCAGTGGACCCGCACTTATTTCGATCCGCCCCATGCGTTCCGCGTGCCCTTCTATGACGAGACCAACAACTATGAGATGGCCGAGCGCATCGTGCCGTGGCCCGGCTATGAGGGCTCGATCGATCTGACCGAGACGCTGGAATTGCCCGGAAAAACCAACCCCGATGAGGTGTGGATCGAGGCCCGCCGCCGCCAGTATGAGCTGCTGCACCGCGCCGACGAGCTGACCTGTGTGCAGAGCGGCATGGCCCGCACGGCCACCCGTGGGGATCAGGTCGCGGTGTCGATCGACATGATCACCCGCACCCAGATTGCCGCCCGTGTGCGCGAGGTGCGCGGCGCTCTGGTCGTGCTCGATACGGCGGTCGAGATGGTCTCCGGTGCCGACTACGGCATCCGCTTCCGGGTGTTTGACGAGGCCGATACCGTGGGCCAATCCGTCGTGCGATCTGTCCAAACCGTAGCGGGTCAGCGGAGCGCGCTGCGCGTTCTGGGAGAAGGCGATCTGCCTGAGGTCGGCATGCTTGTTCACTTCGGCGAGATCGAGACGGAAAGCCACATGATGCGGATCCGCGCCGAAGAGGCTGGGGCCGAGATGTCGCGCGTGTTCCGCCTCGTCCCCGCCGCCCCTGAAATCGATGCGCTCACCGACGCAGAGGTGCCCCCAGCATGGGACGCGGCCATCGGCGATGCCCTCGATCTGTCAACCATTGTGCCTGCAGTGCCCTACTTCAGCGCGATCCTGTCGGGCATCGAGCAGACGGCGGCCGCGGGCCAGATCATTGTCACCATGGCGCCGGGCTATGGCTCAGCGGGTGTGGTGGATGTCTACCTCCTAAGCCACCGCCTGAGCGGGGCTACGACCTGGACAACAGTCGAGGTTTCGGCGGCGTCTGCGACGGCTGTGATCGACGCCTATGCGAAGGACAACGTGGTCGAGCTGACGGTCGAGGCACGGTCTGCGGATGGCACCCTGAGCGGGGTCTCTGACATCTCGGAAATCACGGTCGGCGCGACTGATATCCCTGAGGCCCTCTCGGACGTCGCGATCACTCCGGGCTACGGCACGATCGCGGTCTCGTGCACCGCACCGGAAGACGCGCTGCGCGCAGGTATTCGGGTCCTCCGGGGGGCAACATCTGTTGTGTCTCTGGCGACCGACGTGTCTGGTCTGGTGTCCATCGCGGCCAGTGGCAGCGTCACGTTCAACGTCGGCACCGCGCAGCCGAACCTGATCATTAACGGGGCGTTTAACAGCGTTTCAAACTGGCAGTTCGGCGACGGTTGGTCAGTGGCTTCAGGCGAGGCCGTGCATACCCCGCCAGACCCTGTGGTGGATGGCGCTCTGATCCAGTCGGTCAGCCTCGTGCCCGGTAAAACCTATGTCTGGTCGCTGGACGTCACGAGCGAGATCGCGGCGGGCAACATATCCGTTGAACTGCGCGGGGATGGCTCGGATGTCGAGGCAACCTCGGGCACAGGCAGCCACTTCGGCGAACTCACCGCACCTGTGAACCCCACCTCGATCGCATATGTGGCGGGCGCGTTCGAAGGGGCGTTCGACAATGCCTCTTTGCGGGTTGCGTCGTCCTCTTCCTTGGACGCGGGGCTTGGATATTTCTGGGTTCTGGTAGAGAGTGAAGCAGGCGTTCGCTCGACGCCTCAAGGCCCCTTCCTCGTCGCCGTGCGCTAAACCCCGCAAGCCCTAGCGGATGCTCTAAATGCCGCACGTGTGGCACTTCTTGCTCAACGAGCAAGGGGGCCACAATGTCAGGCATCAAGACCACTTTTTTGAACACTGTTTCCTATGCCACTGAGGTGATGGCGAACTCAGCTGGGGGCACAGGGCGAATTTCGATTGCAGACCTGTCTGTTCAGATGGCCTCAGAGGGGGAAATCGCGGATCAGTTGGCCGCTAGAAGCCCTGATGCGATTGACGTGGCCATTGCTCAAGCTGAAGCCGCGCGTGATGCTGCTGGTGCGTTCGCAGCGGCAGATAAGCGCTTCGCGGATACGACAATTAGTGCGGCGGTTGCTGCAGGACTGTCTGGCACTGTTGATGGTGAGGACTTTGTCGCCACAGGTGCTGACGTGGGCTATATCTCGCTCTACGCAAATAGCGGCGGTGACGCTCTTGAGTACGCAGGGGCCCGCATGCCTAAGCAGTCCTTCGTTGCGCCTCAAGAATTTGTCGGCTACCGCACCCCCTACAACTCTGATGTGACCGTTACTGCCGTTGACGCGTATAGCACCACTGATGCTGACAATGATCAGTTAGCGCCTAACCGCGCCAAGCGACTCAACACCGTAAATGCGGCAGTGTCAGCGACCCCCCATAGCGGCTTGGACATTGACGATGCGCAAGCATACTCTGGAGGTACCCTCGGAAACGATGCACAGGCTTGGGGCTACCGCTACATAGGACAGGATGGCATTTTCACGACCCCTACTGTCGTAAACCGCATTGACGTTTTGTTCCCGTTCTCGCAGGCATCCGATCCTGACGACGCGCCCACCGGCGCCACCGTGCAGCTATTCCATGTCCGTACAGATGACGGCGGCACAAATTACTACCTCGTGGATTACATCGGTGAGTACGACGCAGAGACCCCGACGAACACCGCTGCGCTGACAGTCGAGGGTTTGAACGTCCTGATGCGGCCAAATGATACCATTGTTGTTCGCAGCATTGGGCGAACTGTTCGTCAGGTCAGCAATCCTACGAACGCTGGTACTATTGATGTGATTGAGCGACTCCGCTTTGGCAACACCTCCGACACATCAATAACTGCAATCTTCGCCAGCGAGGGATCGTCCCAGCCGGCTACGGCAATCAACAACGGTTACGGCCCTCTGGTTAACTTTTACGGCACTCAGTACACCGCTGTAGTTGCGCGCGACGTGGCCGGTGGTGTCCCGTCGCTGGACGCAAACAACCGGATCGCCAGACTTCCTGCCCCTTTTGTGAAAGGTTTGGAGGACAAGACCATTGTCGTCTGCGGAACGTCTATCACTACAGGGGCAGGCGCACGGCAGGAAGGTGGCCTTGGATGGGTAGAGCTTCTACAACAGTATACTGGAGCCTACGTTGTGAATGAAGCTCAGGGTTCGTCTGGTGTGGTGTTCCCACGATCCACACCGCTCTCAGGTCGCCCACGCGCCCTGTACAACGTCACAGGTGACGCAGTAGCATCAACTAATCGGATCACGTTTGACAGTACTCTGGCTAGTATCGGCCTAGACACTGTGGGGGATCGCTTCGGTTTCTTCTCCTGCCGAGATAGTGCTGATGAGGCATCATACTATGACGATCTGAACCGAAACTATACTATTACAGCTATTGTGGACTCAAACTCCGTTGAGGTCGATAGCGTCCCTGTCGATGCGACTGCATTCATCACAGATTACATGGCGGGGCAAGCTCAATCTGGGATCATCGAACCCCCCACATACACTACACTGGCAGCGATTTCTGTCACCCCTGACGAGTTGGCTCGCACTCAAGACCTATTCGGCGCTACTGGTGACGTATCGTCTTTCAGCTATCAAACTAAGATTTTGTCCCACACTCCTGACATCTTGATCCTAGATCACATGTACAACGACCGTGACACTGAGATCGCAGCAATCGGAGACATCACCAGTCGCCGCCGAAATGAGTACCTCGGGGCGATCAACTGGCTTACTGATCGGCTGTTCGAGCAAAACCCCGAGGCTGTCGTTGTATTGATGACTAACTTCAGCCCGTGGCGTGGAGGCAGCTCTACAGAACATGAAGCGCACCTTCTCGCACAGCGAGACGCACTGATTGCACTCGCAAAGCATCGATGCTGGCCCATCATCGACCACATGTTTGAAATGGGTGCGTACCCCGGGCAGAACTGGTCAACGTTGGTGCCGGATGGAACGCATCCCGGCGCGAAGATGCATAAAAGGATCAGCAAGTTCGTTCTGGATGCTGTTTTGAAGCTGAGTGAATAAATGCGATCTTTAAAGGCGGCTTTCATGAGGTGTTAAAGCCGCTATTTGATGGAGGCCGCGACAGGCTCGAACTAAAAACCGTTTGCTGCAAATAACTGTGCAAAACACTGCAAAAAACTCTGTCGCGCTACACCGAGATCGCCCCCATCACCGCGAAGTCGTTGCAAAATTGATTCAGGGCTAAGACGAAAGTGCAGGCCGCATATAGGGGGATCAAGAAAGCTCTACCCAAATTGTAGAGGCAGTCCTATAGTGCCTGTGGATAACTGGGGCGGCGCCCCCAATTCAGCGGTCTGAACAAAGGAAATTGCCATGCGCTGCCCGTTCTGTGGAAGTGTCGACACTCAGGTGAAGGATTCCCGTCCTGCAGAGGATCACGTGGCGATCCGACGTCGACGTTTCTGCCCGTCGTGCAGTGGTCGATTTACAACCTATGAGCGTGTACAGCTGCGCGATTTGGTGGTCGTGAAAACCTCTGGCCGCCGCGAGGATTTCGACCGCGACAAGCTGGAACGCTCGATCCGCATCGCGGCCCAGAAGCGCCCCGTGGAGCCCGAGCGTCTGGATCAGATGATCTCTGGCATCGTGCGCCGTCTCGAAAGCCTTGGCGACACGGACATCCCGTCCAAAATGATCGGCGAGATCGTGATGGAGGCGTTGGCCCGCATCGATACCGTTGCCTATGTGCGGTTTGCTAGCGTTTACAAGAACTTCCAAGCGGCGGATGACTTTGACAAGTTTGTCAGCGAGCTGCGTCCGACCGCTCCGGCAGAGCCCACAACAGAGTGATCGACCGACATCAAGACCGGCGCTTCATGGCGCTCGCCCTGTCTTTGGGGCGTCGGGGTATGGGCAATGCGTGGCCCAATCCCGCCGTCGGCTGCGTGCTGGTCCACGGTGCGCGCATCGTCGGTCGTGGCTGGACCCAGCCCGGCGGTAGACCGCACGCAGAGGTTGTGGCGCTGACCCAAGCGGGCCCTGAAGCGCGTGGCGCCACCGCTTATGTCACGCTAGAGCCCTGCGCTCATTTCGGCAAAACGCCGCCCTGTGCGAACGCCTTGATCGAGGCGGGTGTGGCCCGCGTTGTCATCGCTGCAACGGACACGGACCCGCGCGTTGCAGGGCAGGGCATCGCCAAGCTTCGAGACGCAGGTATCGCCGTCGAAACCGGCCTGATGGAGGCCGAAGCGCTAGAGGATTTGTCTGGCTTTTTCCTGCGCTTAGCCAAAGGTCGACCCAGAGTCACCCTCAAGCTGGCCAGCAGTTTCGACGGCCGGATCGCCACGGCCTCGGGCGAAAGCCAGTGGATCACGGGGCCTGCGGCGCGCCGACATGTCCACGGAATGCGGATGCGCCATGACGCGGTCATGGTCGGTGGCGGCACAGCCCGCGCCGACGATCCCCAATTGACCGTGCGCGACCTGGGCGTCAGCCACCAACCGACGCGCGTCATCGTCTCGCGCAAGCTGGATTTGCCCCGCGCAGGCCGCATGTGGCAGAGCATCCCTGAGGTCCCAATGATCCTGTGCCACGGGCCAAACCTGCCCGAAGACACACTGGCGCCTTGGCGTGATCAGGGCGCAACACTCGTGGAATGCGCGCTGGACGGTCGCCGTGTGGATGTGCAAAGCGTGCTGCAGGGCCTTGGCGATCATGGCCTCACGCGCGTCTTTTGCGAGGGTGGCGGTGCGTTGGCGGGCTCACTCTTGCAAGCGGATCTGGTGGATGAACTGGTCGGGTATACAGCCGGTCTTGCACTGGGGGCCGAGGGGCAACCGGCCATTGGCGCGATGGGGCTTGATGCCTTGGCAGAGGCGCCGCGCTTTGATCTGGTCGAGACACGCCCCATCGGGCCCGACGTGCTGCACCGCTGGCTGCGAAGGCGGTGATCTAGCGCCAAAGGTGGGCGTAGCCTGCCAGCAACCCTTGGGCTTTGGACAATAGACGCAGGGACAGGCCAGCCCTTGGACCTTGGCCGGTTGCCAGCCGTGCGACGGCCACTTCGACGGGGCAGGGGCGGCCCGTCAGCGGATCGAAATAACGCGGATAACAGATCAGCGCGCCGTGCACCAACTCTGGCAGGGTCAGTCGCGCGCGGCGGCGTGTGGGGACTGGCCCCAAATCTCGTGTCAGGCCCCAGCCCGCGTAGAACGGCGCGCCAAGGGTCGTGACAGGCACCCCGCGCAGCAGCGCCTCGAACCCGAGGGTCGAGGTCATGGTCCAAACCTGATCGACCTGCGCCAGCAGGGCCGCAGGGTCCGTTCCGCGCACCACCAGATCGGCCAGTTCTGCCATGTGATCCTCAGGAATGGCGCCGGTGCGCAGGCCCGCTTCGACGTCGGGGTGGGGCTTGAACAAGATTGTGGCGTCGGGGTTTTCCATCCGCGCCCGTTGCAGCAGAGCCAGATTGGTCTTTTCGACCCCAGCACCGAGGCGGATGGACGCGTCATCCTCCACCTGACCTGGCACCAGAATGAGCGGCCGTGCGGGCAGATCGGGGAGGTCCCCGTCCAAATTGTACTTGCTGATGTTTTGCGCGATCAGGGTCTCGATCAGCCGCTCGGCGCGGTCGATTTGGTCCCGCCGCAGGCCGGTCGAGTTGTTGAGGATCGTCTCCAGATCGCTTTTGCGGGTGGGATCATAGTAAATCCCGCGCCTGTCAGTCACCAGCGACAGCGGCGGCACCAGTTCCGCACCAAGCCCGCGGGACCGCAGGAACCCGTCCTCAACCCGCGTAACTTCCCAATCGGGCTCGGTTTTCCCCGCCCACGCCATCCACTCTCGGCCCGTTTCGGCGCTGAGTTCTACGGCCTTTTCCGGATCATCGGCAAAGCGAATGCCCGCCCCGTGCCCGTAGAATTTGGCCAGCGTGCCGCGTTTCCACAGCCGCATCCCCGAGGCGACCCACCCCATCCGATCCTCGCGCCATGCGCGGGTCTCTGCCTCGAGCGTGTCGAGCACGCGTTCGAGAGGGCAAAGCTGGTCGGTGTAGGGGTCGTACCACGTGGGGTACAGGATCATTGCCGCCGCAAAGAGCTGTGCCGGGGTCAGGCGGCGTTGACGCCGCGCCAGCGGTACGCGGTCTTCGGTCAGGTCCCAACCCGCGTAAAAGGGCTGGCCGTAGACGTGGGGGCGGTGCCCTGCAAGGATCGCCTCGAACCCCAGTTGGGACGAGACGGTATAGACCGCTGTCGCGCCCTCTAGCAGGTGCCACGGACTGATGGCATCGTCGCACAGGGACACGCGGTCATTGCAATCGTCAGGCCCGTACATGCCGCTGCGGTGGCCTTCGGCGGTCTCGGGGTGTGTGCGGATGACGATGCGCTGGCCGGGGTGCTCCTCGATCGCATCCCAAAGCATTTCCAGAAACCGGTTCCGATCCCCGTTCGAGGCGCGCAAAGAGGCATCGCCAGCCACTTGGTCCACCACCAGAACGTAACCCGCTGCGGGACCCTGAACGGTCGGGTCATAAGCGTTGTACTTTGACAGGTGCAGCGCCCGCATCCGCGCCATGCAGGCCCTGGCTCGGTCCAGAAGTGCGGTGTTGTCCAGCGGCTCATGCTTCAGGATCCGTTCCAAGGCCGAGGGCTGTGCAGGATCAAAGTGCAGGCCCTCTGTATCAATCAGCAACCCAAGCGGCGGATCCCCTGCGCGGCCCGGCTGAACCGAACGTAGGAACGCATCCTCCAGATGGATTTCTTCCGCACCCGTGCGAGCACACATGCGCGCGCCACGCTCTGCCGTGTGACCAGCCCCCCACGTCAGCACCGCATCCTGCGGCGACGGCCAGCCCAAGCAAGGCGCATAGCCCGCGAGCGTCAGGATGCGCTTGATCCGCGCATCGGTCAGCAAGGTTAGGCTGGATGCAAAACACCGCCGAGAGGTGTTGCCCCCGGCGGTGCTATGGATGCTGGACTCGTCCAAGAACTTAGCCGCCGAGACCGGAGGCCGCTCCTGCAAGAGAGTTCACAGAGTTCAGACCGCCAAGCAGGGCGCTGATGGTTTTGTTCCAACGGACGAACGGCGCTTCGGTGACGTACAGGGTGTCCTCGTCGCGGATCGCAAAGTCGCGGGCTTCAAACATGCCGGTGGGTTCGGTCAGGTTGAGCACGTAGACAAGGCGCTGGTCGCCGACCAGATCGTCACGGCCGAGAACCATATTTGCGATTTCAGCGGGCTCGTTGCGGAAGACGAAAACGCCAGTCGGGTCAGCCGCGTTGGTTTGCAGACCGCCCACAGTCGCGATCGCCTCGATCGCCGAGATGGTCTGGCTTTCGAACGGAACGCGGGTCTGGTTGCCCGTCGCGCCAAGCGAGGTAAAGCTGCGGGTGTCTTGCTCGACCAGAACGCGGTCGCCATTGCGCAAGGCAATATCAAGACGAGTGTCGTCGAAGATGTCTTGGAACCAGACTTCGCCTTGTTGGTTGCCGCGTACGACTGTGATCTGGGCAATTTCAGGCTCGATCGTGATGCCGCCTGCGCGGGCCAGCATGCCCGACAGAGTGCGGCTCGGGCGTTCGATCGGGTATAGACCCTGGCCACCGACTGATCCGATTACGGAAACAGCGGCGCCATCACCGGCAAGACGGCGAACCTCGACCTGCGGGTCAGGGGTCTGCTCTTCGAGCTGGTTTGTAATGATTCGGCGGATCGCCTCGGGGGTGTTCCCCGCTGCTTTGATCCGGCCCGCATAGGGCACGAAAATGAAACCTGCGCCATCAACCTGCACTTCTTGCAGGGTGGTCGCGTTGCCTTCGGCACCGGACAGCAGGCCGTCATCTACGTTTTCCCAGACCGTCAGGCCCAGCGTATCACCGGGGCGGATCGTATCAGATCCGACGACGCCGGCATTGATGAATTCATCAGAAAAACCGAGGGCAGGGGTGACAGATGTGGCTCTTGTCACTCGGGAGTTCACGCTCACGACAAAGGCATCGCCGCTCCGCATGACAGAGCCTTCGAAAATCTCGTTTTTAGAGGGGCCGGAGCGGGGCAAGCCGCACGAGGCCACACTGAGTGTTACTGCGGCCAACAAGACCCCACGCAACAGACGCGACGTTGTATTCTTCACTGCTCAGGTCTCCTCGACCTATGATTTTTGCCTTGTTTTTTGAAGAAGCTAGCGGAAAAGCAATCAAAAAGCCAGCATTTCGGTCGTCAACAGTTATTGCACGATGCGAAGATGTTGCCGAGGTGCCGCGGTCCCGTGCAGAAGCGCATCATAAGGGTCATCGGTCATCAGCATCATATCAACGACCTGACGTAGCACCTGTCTGCGCCCTTGGGCCGAATAAAAGCCGCCGCCCACCTGAGAAGTCTCAAGGAGATAGCGGCGGTAATCTTTGTAAGCCCGAAGATCAGGTCGCGACGGCTGCGCATAGAATTCCGGCAGGGGCTGGGTGCTGACGAATTCAGGCTTGTCATAGACCGCACGGCCAAAGACCCGAAGGGCCATACCGCGCCACAACACCTGCTGCGCAGCGGTTGAATTGACAGTCACAGCGCTGCGCGCATCATTCAAAAGCGCGGCGAGTTTGCCCCCGCGCAGATAGTGGACACGCCCTTCGACCCCGAGCTTGCGGGCCAAGTCGCGGATGTCCGCGCGGATCGGAACGCGCCCATCCTCGAGCGGGTGGGCCTTGAACACCAGATGATGATGCTGGGGGGCGCCCTTGGCGAACCCGTCAATCACCGTCTCTAGAAATTCGCGCATGGACCCAAAGGAAGAGTGCGCCTGAAAGCTGCTGTCATGGGCCAGCTGCAAAAGCACCACATGGTAGGGAAAGCCGCCGCGGCGCACGCGGGCTGTGGCCAGCACACGCTCCAACCATTGCGCAGGCATCAACAATAACCGGCGCAGATACAGGCGGAACTCTTCGGCCACGGGGATGTCGCGGTGGGCACGGAAGTTCCTGTAGTCGCCATTCCGGAACATCACATACCAATGGTAAAGCGCCCCATAGAAAACGTGCTGACGCATGTCTCCCCATTTCGCGGGGGGAAGGGGGGCATCTTGATCTATGCCCGCCAAAGCCTCGCGCATTTCCGGAACGGTCATCTCCATCAGTCGCGAATTGCCGTTGCTGCCCCCGCGCTCGTACGTGATCCAGTAGGGGCGCATGTACCCCTCTTCGAATACGTGAACGGTCAGGCCTGCGTCCTTGGCAATCTCGATTGCGTTGGCATGGATCGACCGGACATCGCCATAGAGCACGATGTCAGTGACCTTTCTCTCGGCGATCAAGGTACGAACGAATGCGGGCCACGCGTCCTGTGGCTGGTTAAAGGCGATGTAAGTCGATTTATCCCGCCAGAACGCGGCATCGCCCGCGTTAAAGCCAACGCGCAAAACGTTTCCGCCTGCGTGGCACAACATCTCTGCCAGACGGGCAAAGAATGGCCCGTGGGGTCCCTGTAGAAACAGGAAAGTGCGGTCAGAGTTTGTAATTTGGGTCATCTACTCAATAACGTACAATATTCAGTCCTTTCTATGGGACCGCGTTGGCAAAAATAAGCAGAAACTCTGACACACGCTTGAGAAAAGGCGGTTAAACCGCTACCTCCGCCTAGAAACTACGGAGGTTCTTCATGTTCACAGGCATTATTACCGACATGGGCCGCATCGCAGAGCTCGAGCAGGGCGACAGCCTGCGCGCGCGAATCGAGACGGTGTACGACATGGACACTGTGGATTTGGGTGCCTCGATCGCATGCGATGGCTGCTGCCTAACCGTGGTTGAAATGGGGCCAAACTGGTTCGACGTTGAAATCAGCGCCGAAAGCATCTCGAAAACCAACATCGGCGAATGGGCCGTCGATAAACGCGTGAACCTAGAGCGCGCGCTCAAGGTGGGCGACGAGCTGGGGGGGCACATCGTGTCTGGCCACGTGGACGGCGTCGCCGAAGTGGTCAAGATCGAAGAGGATGGCGGCAGCACCCGTGTCACTCTGCGCGCCCCCGAAACGCTGGCCAAATACATTGCGCCCAAAGGATCGGTCGCGCTGAACGGCACCTCGCTGACCGTAAACGAGGTGAACGGCTGCGATTTCGGTATCAACTTTATCCCGCACACCAAGCAGGTAACGACGTGGGGCGGTGTGTTCGTCGGACAGCAGATCAACCTCGAGATCGACACGCTGGCCCGCTACGTGGCGCGCCTGCGCGAGTGGGAATAACACCTGCACATATTCATATCCTGTATTGTGATGTGACAGGTTTGCGCTAGGGTTCTTTCCGAACAGGGAGGAATACCATGGCACATTTCAAACCAAGCCGTCGCGAATTGCTCAAGCTCTCTGCGATGGCGCCCGCTTTTGCACTGACCGCGACAGCGCCCAAAGCGCAGATCGGCGCGCCTGCGTCGGACAATCCCAGCCATTTCAGCTTTGCCATCGGCGAGGCACAGATCACCGTAATCTCTGATGGGTTCTTCGAGACGCCCGCCAGCGGTCTGGGGATCAATGCCGACCCCGAAGAGGTGCAAGCCTTTCTCGCGGCGCATTATCTGCCCACCGACACCAGTCTGTCCCACACCAACCACCTTGTGATCGATATTGGTGACGCGCGGGTTCTGGTAGATGTGGGGTCTGGCAACCGATTCATGCCCACGGCGGGGCGCCTGATGACGAACCTCGAGTCGGCGGGCATTGATCCTTACAGCATCACCCATGTGGTCATCACCCACGCACACCCCGACCACATCTGGGGCATCCGCGATGACTTTGACGAGGCGATCTTGCCCGACGCACAGTATTTTATTGGTGCGGCTGAACATGCGTTTTGGCTACAGGATGGGCTTGCCGCGTCTTCGCCTGCCGAAATGCAGCAATTCGTTGTGGGCGCAGTGAACAGTCTGAATGTTGATGGGGCCGAGTGGACCCTTGTGGCGGATGGCGATGAAATTTGCCCGGGCGTCACCGTGATGGAAACACCCGGTCACACCCCCGGTCACATATCTGTGCATGTCGAAAGCGGCGGCCAACAGCTTGTCGCGCTTGGTGATTCCATGAATCACGCGTATACTAACTTTGCTCATCCCGACTGGTTTAATGGGTTTGACATGGACGGGGATCAAACCGTCGCCACGCGTCAAACCCTGCTGGATCGCGCAGCCGAGGATGGCCTGACCGTTGTCGGGTACCACTTTCCCTTTCCGGGCGTGGGGCATGTGATGCGCGAAGGCGGCAGCTACAGGTTTTTGCCCGCTCTCTGGCGTTTCAAAGGTTAGCTGTGATTATCCTTTTTCCTCTCTCTCATTCGGTCGGAGGGTTTGGCACGATCTGACCGACGAGATTGAGGAAACCCGAGAGCACACCATTGCGTCACCCCGACTTCTTTTTGATGGGTCCGCCAAGTCGGTCGGCCGCGCAGCTATGGCGTTGGCTGAGCCAGCATCCTGAGCTGTTCATGCCCGCGCGGCGTGAACTGGGATTGCATGCGTTGCCTGACCTGTCGGGTGATCTCGACTGGGGTCAGGACCCGAGACTGGTGGATCTGGTGACATCGCCCGAAGAGTACTTGCGATCATTCCAGCCTGCAGGAGAGCGCAAACGCGGGGATGGTTCGACCCTCTATAGCCTTGTCCCCGAAGCGCCGCGCCGCATTTACAAGGCGAATCCCGACGCCAAGCTGATCTTTGTCCTCGAGGCACCGGTCAGCCGTGCCTTTCACGCCCACGCGCACAACGTGGAATTGGGCGTTGAGCCGCAGACCAGTTTTGACACTGCGTTGGAAATCGAGCCAGAGCGGATCAAGGCTGGGGCCTCTCCTTTCCTCTGTTACGCGACGGGCAGCCAATACCGCCAGATGATCGAGCCGGTGGATATTCTGTTCGGTCAAGACAACGTCCTGATCCTCATCGCCGAGGACGCAGAGCGGGAACCGCGCATGACCGTAAGACGGATTGCCAAGTTCCTTGGCGTTTCGCCTTACGATGACCTCCTGCCTTTTGTGCCGCGTGAACGCCAAAGCATCGTGCCCGAGATGCTAGCTCGTCTGCGCTCGCGTCGGAAACATCCTGAAATCAGCGCCCAATTCCGAAGTGCGATGGTGTCTGAAATTCAATGGATGGAACGTCGGACCGGATCCTCTCTGGACGCGTGGCTCAAGAGAGATCAAGAGTAGGGGCGGAAACGTGCTACACCGTATCGGGACGCAGCGCCGCACCCCATACCTTCGGGTGGTTCGGGGCGGCGCGCTGCGTTATCTGCGCGGTACACGATGAAGGAGAGACGGTATGTCCGAAAACAGTCGTTTTGAAACACCCGGCCCCGTCGAAGAGAACCTGCGCGACGCAATTTCTCCGATCGAGGATGTGATCGAGGATGCCCGCAACGGCCGCATGTATATTCTGGTGGATCACGAGGACCGCGAGAACGAGGGCGACGTTTGCATCCCCGCGCAGATGTGCACCCCCGAGGTCATCAATTTTATGGCCACCCACGCGCGGGGCCTGATCTGCCTGACGCTGAACAGCGAACGGATTGATGCGCTGGGTCTGCCGTTGATGGCGACCACCAATTCCTCGCGCCACGAAACCGCGTTCACCGTGTCGATCGAAGCGCGCGAAGGCGTCAGCACCGGCATTTCCGCCCATGACCGCGCCCGGACTGTGGCGGTCGCGATTGATTCCAGCAAAACGGCTGCCGACATCGCGACCCCCGGACACATCTTCCCCCTGCGCGCCCGCGATGGCGGCGTTCTGGTCCGCGCAGGCCACACCGAAGCCGCGACCGACGTGGCCCGTCTGGCTGGCCTGAACCCCTCTGGTGTGATCTGCGAGATCATGAATGACGACGGCTCCATGGCGCGTCTGCCTGATCTGGTGGCCTTTGCTCAACGGCATGGCCTAAAGATCGGCACGATCAGCGACCTGATCGCCTATCGCCGCCGCTACGACAATCTGGTCAAGGTAGAGAGTGAGAGCACCATCACCTCTGAATTCGGTGGTGAGTGGACCATGCGGGTCTACACGGACACGACCCAAGGCGCACAGCACATTGCTTTGATCAAAGGGGACATCTCGGGCGACGCCCCGGTCCTGACCCGTATGCACACACTTGATCCTATGCTCGATATGCTGGGTACGGGCCCCAAAGGCCGCGCCTTTGAATTCAGCTCGGCAATGAAGATGGTTGCCGAAGAGGGCAGGGGTGTCATCGTCTTGCTCCGCGACTTGACTATGCAGCTTGGCGGCGGGACCAGCCCCCAAACCCTGCGCCAGTATGGCCTCGGGGCTCAGATCTTGACCCATCTGGGCCTGAAACAGCTGACCCTTCTCACCAATTCGCCCACCCCAAAGGTGATCGGCCTTGATGCTTACGGCATCGAAATCACCGGCACCCGCAAAATTCCGGAGGCAAACTGATGGCCGCCAATGAACAGCACTACACTCTAGAGCGCCCGACTTTCGACAAGCCGGTCAAAATCTTGATCGTCGTCGCGCCCTATTACAAGGACATCGCGGACAACCTGATCGCTGGCGCCCGCGCCGAGATTGAAGCCGCTGGGGGCACCCACGAGACGGTCGAGGTACCGGGCGCGCTGGAAATCCCCACCGCGATCGGCATGGCCGGACGTCTGGCCAACTACGATGGCTACGTGGCCTTGGGTTGCGTGATCCGTGGCGAGACGACCCACTACGACACCGTCTGCAACGACAGCTCGCGCGGGATCACCCTGCTGGGTCTATCGGGGCACTGCATCGGAAACGGCATCCTGACCGTGGAAAACCGCGAACAGGCCGAAGTCCGCGCGGAACCGGACGGGCAGAATAAAGGTGGCGGAGCGGCGGCTGCGGCCTTGCATTTGATCGCATTGGCGCGTAACTGGGGCGGCTCAAAGCGTGGCGTTGGCTTCATGCCCACCGAGGATGACAGTTACCGCATCGCTTAACCCCATCTTCAGGCTGACCCGATGACCACAGATTCCGCACCCCTGTCTGGCAACCAGAAGCGCAAGATGCGCTCGGCATCCCGTCTGTACGCGGTGCAGGCTCTCTACCAGATGGAGTTGACCGGCCTGTCGTACGACCGCGTTAAGGCAGAGTTTCTGGACCTGCGCTTTGGCGCAGAGATCGACGGCGAAGAGCTCATCGACGGTGATATTGACTTGTTCTCGACCATCCTCGAAGCGGCTGTGAACTGGCAGGCGCGGATCGACCAATGCACCGACCGCGCGCTCGTTGCGAAATGGCCCCTGGGCCGGATCGACACTACTCTGCGCGCGCTCTTCCGTGCCGCTGGTGGCGAGTTCCAAGCCAAAGAAACACCGCCCAAAGTGGTGATCACCGAATATGTCGACGTAGCCCGCGCCTTCTTCCCAGAGGGCAAGGAAGCCGGTTTCGTAAACGCGGTTCTTGATCACATCGCCCGCGAGATGCGACCCGAAGCCTTCTGATCAGCTGAGGCGATTTAGGCACTTAAACCCGGCGCGGTCTTCGCAGCCGGGTTTTTCTGTCACATCAAGACGTGTCACAACGGCGCGATTTCGCCCATTATCCGCTTGATCAGGTAGACACTCCCTCCGTGCCGCACTACCTTTCTTGTGCAAAGCACAGGAGATGCAAAATGCCTAAGCTCGTACGTCTCTATATCAGCCAAGTGATCATGGGCTTCGGCCTGTCTGCCGTCTTTGTTGCCGCGCTCCTTACTTTGAACGTCGCAAACCTTTGGCATTTGGTCACTCACTCGACCGGCGGTCTTCTGGCTGTGACCATGCTTTGGATTTTTAACGGCATTGTTTTCGCAGGGGTGCAGTTCGGTATCTCGATCATGCGTTTGGCCGACGACGATGACACGCCGCGTGGCCCACGCCAGCACGCTTTTGTCCGCGAATATGCGCCGATCCCTGTGCGCACGGACGAGCAGCGCAAGCGCCGCCACATCTGAGGTTCACGCCAATCGCGCTTTCACCTTTGTAAAAATACTCTGGGGGAGTCGCGCATCGCGCGACGGGGGCAACGCCCCCTTTTTTGTGCCAGATTGTAAGAAGAATGAAGCGTATTCAAAGGGTAAGGTGTGGCGGGCCCGCGCGCGACCGTCTAGGTTTTTGCATTCCCGAGGACCTGTATATACAGGTGGGCGCCAGGTAATCAGGCCAGGGCCAGAACAGAGCCAGCTCCCTCGGATTTGCTTAAGGCCACCGGAATGAAACCGACATACGAGAGGGGCAGCACCCGCCACGCAGCACAGGTAATGTGACAAACCCCTTTCGACAAGGGGGCATGTGACTTGATTTTGTTCTCTTTATGTTCATATTGAGCGACATGCAGATTATTCCCAGCCAAACTCCCATTGATCCCAAGCCAGGACAGCTTTTGGCCCGCGGGGTCGCGCGTCATCTGGCGCAACTCGGCTTTGCTTGCCTCGACGAATTCGTGCCCGCGCGCGGGCTGCGCATGGACGTCATGGGGATGGGAAAGAAAGGGGAGCTTTGGTGCGTGGAATGCAAATCTTGCCGTGCAGATTTTCAAAGTGATTCCAAGTGGCAGAACTATTTGCCCTACTGCGAGCGATTTTTTTGGGCCGTGGACGCTGATTTCCCGACGGATCTCCTGCCCGAAGGGACAGGTTTGATCATCGCAGATGCCTATGACGCAGAGATTATTCGCATGCCAGATGCGCTGCCGCTCGTTGCGGCCCGCCGCAAGGTCCTGACGCGTGACTTTGCCCGCACCGCGGCACTGCGTCTTCAGACCCTGCGTGATCCGCGTTTGTGATCAGCGACGGCCTTTGCTGGCCAGATCCTTGGCGGTCTGGATGGCGGACTGGATTTCCTCGACGATTTCTTCAGCTTCATCCGGCGTGAAGTCCATCGGGATTTCCATGTCACCCGCTTCGATATAGAGGCGGATCATGCCCTTGTCTGTCGGCCCGATCTGCAAGCTGGCTTCGATGTCGCGTTCTGTGTTGATACCCATGAAAGGCTCCGTTTTCCTGTTGAATATCGCGGGTAAACCCTGTTCGGGCCCTTGGCAATATCATGTGAATTTTTTGTTATACTGCTTCTTGCAATCCGAGTTCGCTAGGGGTAAATGACCCCCAGTGCCGCCTTAGCTCAGTAGGTTAGAGCGCCTGATTGTGGATCAGGAGGTCCCCCGTTCGAGCCGGGGAGGTGGTACCATCATCATCCTCCAATGATGTTCGAAAGCGCCCTTGAGGCGCTTTTTTCGTGTTTGGATGATGTGATCATTTGTGCGCCAAAGGAAAACGCGGCACCCAGAGAGCGCCGCGTTCGGGTCGTGTGATGTTGTCCCGGCTTAGAACGTTGTCTTTGCCTTGCCTGGGGCCGTCAGGTTGATCGAGTAGGCGTCCTGACCGTGAAGCTCCAGATCCATACCGGCAAGCTCTTGCTCTGGTGTGACGCGCAGGTGGTTGCGGGGCATCGGGCCGTAGTCGAAATACTGCGAATTCCCCAGTTTCTTGATCACGTACATCAGGCGTGACGCCACCCAGAAGGTTACGAGCGCGGATAGGAAGCCGAACAAGCAGATCATCGCTCCATAGAACATCTGTGTCCCAAAGACGATCGGACCCAGTTCCATGTCGCCCGTTGTCAGTGCGAACATGCCGCCCGCAAATAGGCCGACCGCTCCGTGGACGGGGAAGGCGCCGATAGGATCGTCAATTTTGGCGCGGAACATAAAGATGACGGCGATAACATAAACTGCGCCGGACAGAACACCGATTAGAACTGCGATTGGGGCGGTCGCAGCGTCGGCGTTTGCGGTGATGCCCACGAGGCCCGCGAGTGCCCCATTCATCAGATCAGAAATGTTGTACTTGTTCTGGGTAACCATAAAGAAGGCCAGCACCGAGAAAACCGCAGCACATGGTGCGAGTGTGGTGTTGATCACGACCTGACCAAACCCGCCAATTAGCTGCTCAAAGATCGCGTTGGCGATCATGTCGGGCTGGTCTTGGGTGGCGCTCAGGTCAATTTCTGACAGGTCGAAACCCGCAGCAAAGGTGCTGCCTGCGTTAAAACCGTACCAACCAATCCACAGGAAAAACACACCCAGCGCGCTGATTGGAATGTTGTGGGCGGCGTTGCTGATCGACGACCCCGCAAAGCGATAGGAATCGATCTGACCACGGCCAAAGTTGAACTCACCGATTCGGGGCCGCAACATGATTGCGCCAGCGAGACCAGCGAACCCGCCAAGGCCGTGGACCACGAGCGAGCCTGCAAAGTCATGGATGACGCCGTACAGCATCCCATCAGGGTTCCAAACCGTAAAGGCGACAACGGGGTAGATTAGGGCAGAGAAGACAGCGCCAAAGAAAAGATAGGCGTAGGGGGCAATTCGGCCTGTGACCGCGCCCGAGCAAATCGTCACGCATGTGGCCGCGAAGGCAAAATTGAAAAACAACGAAATGTCATCGTTCAATGTTACAATCGGGCCGGGAGAGGTATTCTCGGTCGTGTGCGCAAATCCCATTTCGCGCATCCAGTCGACCAGAATGGAATCCCCAGTCAGGATCGGATATCCGAACCAGTAAAAGAAGATGCCACACACGCAGGCATCGACAAAGTTTTTAAAGATATTGTTGATCGCGTTCTTGCGCGACATGCCGCCCGTTTCGAGCATCATGAACCCGGCTTGCATCATGAAAATCAAGACGCCGCTCATGAAAACAATTACGTTGATAGTCGAGTAGACCCCGAAAATAAGGGATCGGTCGTAACTGGCTAAATCACCGCCCATGTTTCTGTCACCTAAATAGTATATGGGCCCAAGTGTAAGTAAAACCCGGGCACCATTTCATGCGTGAAAATTTACACTTATGGGATTAGCGGGGTGGCTGAACGTCCGTCAAGGTTGAAAGGGTCAAAACATGATTTACTCAGATTTGATTGCAGAATTGACGCAATCTCAGAAGGTAAATCGTAGGTTGAAGTTACACTAAGTACGATAATGATATTTATTTGAGTGTAGAAAGGGGATTCCTTGATGTCCGGAATCCTAGGTAATATGCGCCGCAAACAGAATGTGACCGTGATTTGCGCGCTAAGGTGTGAGACTCTCTTACATTGCCCGTTTATTGGGCGGAATTGATCTGCAACGTTTGCCTCAGGGAACCGCTGACCGCATCAAAGATCAGGATCTCCTGTTGGTCGGTGACGATTGCAATCCAACCCTTGCCTTGTGTAACTGCGCTGATTGTTGATCCCGCAGGCAGTCTCAGATTTTCTGGTAGAACTGGCGTGGGGTCAGGGAAGCGAAACACAATGACCAGTGCGATGGCGATCATGCCTCCCATCATCACCACGGTCAGGGCCGTCACAAGACGGCGCAGGAACAGGGCGTCTGGGGGCGTCTGGTCAGAAGGAAGCGACATGGGCGAGACCTTGGTTACCGTCATCATCGCGGCAGATCCGCCGCCCCGTCTGGATAAGGCCTTGGCGCGCGATGTGCCAGAGGAAGCGTCTCTGTCGCGGACCCGTCTTGCCAAACTCATCGCCGAGGGCAAAGTCGCGCGAGCCGGCGAGGTGTTGTCTGATCCCAAAGCAAAGGTGACGGAAGGCGACGAAATCAGCATTCAGATCGAGGTTGCTGCTGAAGTCGACACCGTGGCCGAGGATATCCCGCTCGAGATCATCTACGAAGACGATGATCTGATCGTGGTGAACAAGCCTGCTGGCATGGTGGTGCATCCTGCGCCCGGCTCGCCCGGTGGCACTCTGGTCAACGCGCTGCTGCACCATTGCGGCGATACTCTGTCGGGCATCGGGGGCGAGAAGCGTCCGGGCATTGTGCACCGTATTGATAAAGACACCAGCGGGCTTCTGGTCGTGGCAAAATCGGATCGCGCCCATCACGGGTTGGCGGCTCAGTTCGAGGACCACAGCGTCGAGCGGGTGTATTCCGCCGTTGTCTATGGTGTCCCAGACAGCAATGAGCCGCGCCTCAAGGGGGTGAAGGGTGTCAGCTTCGAGCCGGGCAACATCATCAAGATCACCTCTTTCCTAGGCCGTCACAGAACCGACCGTCAGCGGCAGGCCGTCAGTTTTAGCAGTGGGCGCCATGCTGTGACCCGGGCGCGGGTCGTTGAAACATTCGGGACGCCCGTCTGTGCGACGTTGGTGGATTGCTGGCTGGAAACAGGCCGGACTCACCAGATCCGTGTGCACATGACCCATGCAGGTCATGCGTTGATAGGAGACCCCGTTTACGGCGGGCGGCGCAAGCTGTCTCCCAAGGCGTTGTCGTTGGCAGGCATTGAAGCTGCAGCAACGTTCCCCCGTCAGGCGCTGCACGCGCGCATCCTTGGGTTCATCCATCCCGTGACCGAAGAAGAGATGACCTTCGAAGCGCCGCTGCCTGACGATATGGTTTCACTTCTCGACGCGCTGCGCACCAAGAAGTGATCCTCACGCACGTGTGCGTGAGTGCACCCAAATCCCTCTATCCAGCCAAGTGTCTCTCATTTTATATGGAACCAAAGCGAGGCTGAGGACTTGAATACATGAAGTCAGCTACCTAGCTGCATGTTAAAGCCTGTTACATTCAGGAGGGACAAATGGCAAACTATGCAAATCTTCCGGCACCGACCCCAGAGGGCGGCCTGTCGCGCTACATGCAAGAGATCCGCAAGTTCCCTCTGCTGGAGCCTGAAGAAGAATATATGCTGGCCAAGCGGTGGGTCGAGGAACAAGACACGGAGGCGGCCCACAAGATGGTCACCAGCCACCTGCGTCTCGCGGCTAAAATCGCGATGGGCTACCGTGGCTACGGTCTGCCCCAAGCAGAGGTAATCTCCGAGGCAAACGTCGGTCTGATGCAAGCGGTCAAACGCTTTGACCCTGAAAAGGGCTTCCGTTTGGCGACCTACGCAATGTGGTGGATCCGCGCCAGCATTCAGGAATACATCCTGCGCAGCTGGTCCATGGTGAAGCTGGGGACAACCTCGGCGCAGAAGAAATTGTTCTTCAACCTGCGCAAAGCGAAATCCCGCATCGGAGCGCTGGAAGATGGCGACCTGCGTCCGGAGCACGTTCAGAAGATCGCGACGGACCTTGGCGTAACCGAAGACGAAGTCATCAGCATGAACCGCCGCCTGTCGGGCGGTGACGCCTCGCTCAACGCGACCGTTGGATCCGAAGATGATGGTGGCGCGCAGTGGCAGGATTGGCTCGAGGATGAAGATGCGAACCAAGCTGCGGCCTACGAGGCTCAGGACGAAATGGACTCGCGCCGCGAACTATTGGCCGAAGCCATGGATGTGCTGAACGACCGTGAGAAAGACATTTTGGTCAAGCGACGCCTGAGCGAAGAGAATATCACGCTCGAGGATTTGTCAGCCGAGTACAACGTGAGCCGCGAGCGTATTCGCCAGATTGAGGTGAGGGCGTTCGAAAAACTGCAGAAGCGGATGACCGGTCTTGCACGGGAAAAGGGCATGCTGCCTGCGGTCTGACCCTTTGACAGAGTTGTAGAAAATCTCCTCGGGCCCTAGGCTCGAGGGGATTTTTATTTGGGGGCGGTATGACCAAAATCTACAACTGGGGCATTCTGGGGGCGGCGAAATTTGCCCGCGAACACATGGGGCCCGCGATCCATCTGGCCAGCGGGGCGCGCTTGGCAGGGCTGGCCACGTCGAGCTACGACAAATCTGCGCCGTTCCGCGCGTTTGCGCCGGATATCCGCGTCTACGAAAGCTATGATGCGCTGATCCATGATCCCAAAATTGATGTGGTCTACATTCCGCTGCCCAACCATCTGCATGTGGAGTGGGCGCTCAAGGCGTTGAAGGCGGGCAAGCATGTGCTGTGCGAGAAGCCGATCGCCCTCGAGGCCGCCGAGATCGACCAGATCATTTCCCTGCGCGACGAGACCGGCCTGATGGCCGCCGAAGCCTATATGATCCTGCACCACCCCCAATGGCAACGCGCCAAAGAGATCGTAGAGAGTGGCGAGATCGGGCGCCTGCGTCATGTGAGCGGGATTTTTACATTCGACAACCGCACGGACACCGGCAATATCCGCAATAAGGCCGAGACCGGCGGTGGTGGCATCCGCGACATCGGGGTCTATACCTATGGCTCGGCGCGGTTCGTGACGGGGCAGGAGCCGACTGAACTGCGCGCGGATGTGGAGTTCGAAAATGGGATCGACACCTATGCGAACGTCACAGGACGGTTTGGGGACATCACGTTTACCCTGATCAACTCGATCCGCATGGCGAACCGTCAGCGCATGGAGTTCCATGGGGAGAAGGGTGTGTTGGCCCTGACAGCGCCGTTCAATGCGCAGGTGTTCGGGGAGCCGAAGCTGACGGTGGAATGCTCTGGTGGGGTGATCCGCGAGGAACGCTTCCCCGCCGCGCAGCACTACAAGCTTCAGGTCGAGAATTTCTGTGCGGCGATCGGCGGGGATCGTGCGTCCTATCCGGTGCCGCTGGAGTTTTCACAGGGCACACAGGCCATGATTGACCGCGTGTTCGCTGACGCAAAGCGCTGATCAACAAAAAGGAACGCCGCCCTGATCGGGCGGCGTGCTGTATTCTTGGGGATTGCGGTGGGGTTATTCCATCGCCTCAAGCTGATCGATGAACCCTTCGATCATCGACAGGCCCTTGTCCCAGAATTTGGGGTCCGACGCATCAAGGCCGAAGGGGGCCAGCAGTTCTTTGTGGTGCTTCGATCCGCCCGCCTTGAGCATGTCGAAATATTTGTCCTGGAAACCTTCGGGCTGCTCTTTATACGCGGCGTAAAGGGCGTTCACCAGACCGTCGCCGAACGCATAGGCGTAGACGTAGAAGGGCGTGTGGACGAAGTGTGGGATGTAGGCCCAGAAGGTCTCGTAGCCCGGCATGTAGTCGAACACTGGACCAAGGCTTTCGGCCTGAACACTCATCCACAGGGCGTTGATGTCGTCGGGGGTCAGTTCACCACCGCGGCGCGCCTCGTGCAGTTTGCATTCGAAGTCGTAGAAGGCGATTTGGCGGACGACCGTGTTGATCATGTCCTCGACCTTGCCAGCCAGCATGACCTTGCGCTCGTTATCGTCCTTGGCGCCGGCCAGCATCTTCTGGAAGGTTAGCATTTCGCCAAACACCGACGCGGTTTCCGCCAGCGTCAGCGGGGTCGAGGACAGCATCTCACCCTGACCAGCGGCCAAGCGCTGGTGCACGCCGTGACCCAGTTCGTGGGCCAAGGTCATCACATCACGCGGTTTTCCAAGATAGTTCAGCATAACATAGGGGTGCACGTCGGTGACGGTGGGGTGGGCGAACGCACCCGGAGCCTTGCCCAGTTTGACGCCCGCGTCGATCCAGCCCTTGGTAAAGAAGGGCTCCGCCAGTTCGGCCATGCGCGGATCAAAGTCACCATAGGCGTCCATGACGATCTTTTCGGCTTCGGGCCATTTGATCTTGCGTTCTGTTTCCATGGGCAGGGGCGCGTTACGGTCCCAGACCTGCATGGTGTCCAGACCCAGCCACTTTGCCTTCAGCGCGTAGTATCGGTGGGACAAGCGGGGATAGGCGTCGACCACGGCGTTGCGCAGGGCCTCGACAACCTCGGGCTCCACGTGGTTGGCCAGATGGCGGCCGGTTTGCGGGGTGGGCATGCCGCGCCAGCGGTCCATGACCTCTTTTTCCTTGGCCTGGGTGTTGTGCACGCGGGCGAAGGTTTTGATGTTCTTGCTAAAGGTCTCTCCCAAAGCGCGGGCACCGGATTCGCGCTTGGCACGGTCCTGTTCGGACAGCAGGTTCAAGGTTTCCTCGATCCCCAGTTCCTCGCCTTCGACCTCGAATTTCAGGCCCGCGATGGTTTCGTCGAACAGGCGCTCCCAAGCGTCACCGACCACGCCCATGTCGTGCAGGAATTTCTCCATCTCGTCAGACAGCTGATAAGGCTTCATCGCGCGGATGCGGTCGAAAACGGGCTTGTAGCGAGCCAGATCAGAGTTCTCGGCGAACAGAGCGTCCAAATGGTCATCGGGCAGTCGGTTCAGTTCCAGCGTAAAGAACACTAGCGGGGTGGTGTAGCGGGTCAGGCGGTCTTGGAGATCGGACATGAACTTGGCGCGTTCGGCGTCCATGGTGTTCTGATAGTAGCGCAGACCGGCAAACGACATGATGCGCCCCGCGACCATATCGATGCGTTCGTTGCGCAGGGTGCATTCCAGCATGCCGTCCGCATCCAGATCCCCGAGTTTGCCTTCGTAATCTTCGGCAAAGCTGGCGCAGGCGCTTTCTAGCCAGTCCAGATCGCGCAGCAGTTCAGGGGCGTCTTCGGCGGTGTACAGATCGCTCAGGTCCCATTCCGGCAGGTCCCCCAGATCGCCAGTGCCTGCGCTGGGATTTGCATCAAAGAACGGTTGAATGCGGTGTGCCATAGGTGGTCCTTTTTATCTTGCTTGGGACACAGGTAAGAGCGCCAACGCCGGATGTGCAAGGGGGCGGGGCGAATTAGGGCATCAATGCCTTCAGATCGTCGAGCGTGTTCGCCTCTGACGCGGGTTTGTCGTGCCGCCAGCGCAGCATGCGGGGAAAGCGCAGCGCAACGCCGGATTTGTGGCGCGGGCTGTCCATGATGCCTTCGAACCCGATTTCGAACACATGCTCGGGGGTAACCTGACGAACAGGTCCAAAGCGTTGCAGAGTGTTTTTGCGCACCCACGCTGTGATTTTACGGAATTCTGCGTCCGTGAGGCCGGAATAAGCCTTGGTAAAAGGCACCAGTTCGCCATTGTTCCAGACCGCAAAGGTGAAGTCGGTGAAAAGGTTTGCGCGCCGTCCATGTCCCGATTGGGCATAGATCATCACGGCGTCGATAGTCAGGGGGTCGACCTTCCATTTCCACCAGTCCCCCTTTTTTCGGCCTGCAAGATAGGGACTATCCAATCGTTTCAGCATCAGCCCCTCTGCATGGGCGTCGCGGCTGGTTTCGCGGATGTCGGTCAGGCTTTGCCAGTTATTGAAGCCCACGACTGGAGAGGGGATTACAGCTGCCTCGGGTGGGATTTCAGCCAGCAGAGTTTCAAGTCGTGCGCGCCGTTCTGCCAAAGGCATGTCGCGTATGTCTTCGCCCGCGTGCTCCAGCAGGTCATAGGCGCGCAGGACCACGGGCGCGTCTCTCAACAGCTTTTTCGGCACGGTTTTCCTGCCGATGCGTTTTTGCAGTTCGGAAAAGGGCAGGGGTTTGCCCTCGTGCCATGCGAGCACTTCGCCATCTAGCACAGTGCCATCGGGCAGGAAATCCACACTGCGGGCAAACTCGGGAAAGCGGTCGGTGATTAATTCTTCGCCCCGGGACCACAGAAAATGGGTGCCGCCGCGCAGGATCAGCTGCCCGCGAATGCCGTCCCATTTCCATTCAGCTTGCCAGTCTGAGGGTGCACCAAGGGCCTCGGGCGCGTCTTCCAGACCGTAGGCCAGATAAAACGGGTAGGGACGGGATTTGTCAGCCTCTGTGTCCTGCGCGTGGATCAGATCGTGAAAGGTGGTCGTCTCCGGCGTCCAGTTGCCCATCAGGCGATGGGCCATCTGCGCCTCTTCGGTATCCGTGGCGCGGGACAGGGCGCGGGTCATGAGCTTTTGGCTGACACCCACGCGAAAACCCCCGGTCAGCAGCTTGTTAAACAGGAACCGCTCTGTCGTGTTCAGGCAGTCCAATGCGTCCAGAACGGCCTCCTTACGGGAGTCTTCGCCCGCTGGTGTCAGGCGGAGGATTTCATCCATCCAGTCCGACAGGGTTCGGTTGGTCTGGCGCGTGGCGTCGGGCAGGATCAGGGCGATGGTTTCGGATAAATCGCCCACGATTGGATAGGTTTCCTCGAACAGCCACAAGGGGATGCCTGCCCGTTCCGCCGCCCATTCACGCAGGCGCGTGGTCGTGACGGTGCGCTTCGGGCGACGTCCGGAAAACAGCGCGATGCACCACAGTTTGTCGGGATCAGCGGCAGTCTGGAAATAGTCGGTCAGCGCGGCGACCTTGGCGTTGGTCGAGGTCGTCTGGTCCAGCGCATTGAAGAGGTCGGCAAAGGCTTGCATCAGTCCACCTCTGCCACATCGTCGGTGTCCGCGCCTTCGCCGGTGTATTCGGTGGCGACGATTGCGGAATCGTACCCTTGGCTCAAGAGCCACTGGTTGAAGATTTCGGTGTAGCCGTGCGTCACAAAGACTTTTTCGCAGCCTGTGGCGCGGATTGTGTCGTTCAGGCCGGGCCAGTCGGCGTGGTCGGACAGGACGAACCCTCGGTCAGCGGCGCGGCGCCTGCGCACCCCGCGCAAGCGCATCCATCCGCTGGCAAATCCCGTTGCGGCGCGTCCGAATTTCTTGGCCCACGGCGTGCCGAACGCCGAAGGGGGCGCGATCACAATGCCGCCCGCGTGGGCTCTGACATCCAGATCACCAGTGACGCGGGTGGTGGCGGGCAGGGGGTAGCCTTGGGCGCGGAGGACTTCGTTCGTCGCCTCGACGGCGCCGTGTGTCAGGATTGGGCCGATGGACGGGTCGAGCAGGGACATCAGCCGTTGCGCTTTGCCCAAGGAATACGCGCCAAGCAAGCTGAAACGCCCGTCCGCCGCGTTCGACGCCCACCATGCGTTGATCTCCTCAGCCACTACGGATTGATGGGCCCATTTGAATGCTGGCAGGCCAAATGTGCATTCGCTGATAAAGGCGTGGCAGGGGACCAGTTCAAAACTCTCGCACAGGCCGTCTGGCTCGGGTTTGTAGTCGCCCGAGACGACCCAAACCTCGCCACCGACCTCGATCCGGATTTGCGCCGAGCCGGGTATATGGCCTGCGGGGTGAAAACTGACTGAGGCCCCTCCGATTTGCGTCTTTGCGCCGTAGGGGGTGGTTTGGATCGACACGTCACCCAGCCGGTGGTGCATGACGGGTGCTGCGGCTTCGGTTGCCATGTAGTGCTGATGCCCCCAGCGGGAGTGGTCGGAATGGCCGTGAGTGATCAACGCACGATCCACGGGGCGCCAGGGGTCGATATAAAAATCACCAGCAGGGCAGTAGATGCCGCGATCAGTAAAGGTCAGAACAGAGTCAGCTCGCATAACGCGAAGCTAGTCCGCGGCTGCCGCACTGCCAGACCAATCCCGTCAGGCGTCAACGTTTTCTTTGGTGCGTTCAACAAAAGCGGCGATTTCGGACATTGCACGACGGCGGATGTCTGGAGTTTCCATCAGCACCTCGTGCTGTGCATTTTCGATCTCTATCAGTTTGCCATTGGGCCATGCGCCCATCCGCCGCTTGATTTCCTGAGGATCAACAATGCTTTCTAGATCGCCGAGAAAGCAGAGGGCAGGCACGTCGGGTGACGGGATAGAGGCCAGCGCCAAAGTCTCGCGAAGCGCTTGGTTCAGCCAGTTCAGACTGGGACCGCCAAGGCCAAGGTCCGGTTGCGCGTCTGTCTGGCTGCGCATGTAGGCATACATGTCACGATCCGTGGTCAGCGCATTCCCCAAAAACGGAGCTGCCTCGGTATAAGGGCGGCGGCTGGTGCTTGGGGTCAACAGATGACCCAATGCAACTTTGTCTGCAGTCCACGTCACGGTCCACGCGACGGTACGTAATACGCCAGGCATCTGGATGCCCCACATGGGCGCAGTAAAAAGCACGCCGGAAATCGGCGCGCCATTCAGAACCGTGCGAAGTGCGATGCACCCGCCCATGGAGTGGCCCAGAATGTACCAAGGCTTGGGCAGGTTCATGCGCGTCGCGTAGTCCAAGAAGGCGGCTACATCTTTCTGGAAGTCCGAAAACTGCCCAACGTGCCCAACCAAACGATCGTCTAACGCGCGGTCTGACAAACCTTGGCCGCGCCAGTCCAGCGTCGCGGTTGCGAGCCCGATTTCGGCCAACTCCCGGGCCGTGATGCCATATTTTTCGATGTATTCGGTGCGCCCGTTGAAAAGTAACATCGTGCCTTTAGCCCCAGCGTGGGGCCAGTGGGCCATGCGCAGACGCACCCCGCCCGAGGCAGTGACCCAGTGCGCAGCCCCCCCATCGGGGCCGCGTGCCAGATCATTGAAAAACGGGGCCGTCTGTGTCACGTCTGTCGTCCCTAGGCCAGTACGGTGCCAAGCTGCATGGCTTTGCCCATGTCGCCATCGATGCTCAGGCGGCCCGACATAAAGGCTGCAGTGGCATCCAGTTCGCCATCGAGAATGGATTTGAAGGTGTCGGCGTCAGCAGTCAGGGTGACTTCAGCCTCGTCATCGGCGGCGCGTGCGCCGTTTTCGTCGATGATAATGCTGCCTTCGTCCTCGATCACGAATTTGGCGGTGCCGTCAAAGCCGTCATCCCCCAGTTTCGCGTTCAACTCCTCGACTGCGGTATCAATCACAGAGCTCATCGTGTCGCCTTTCACATTCTTGTTGCGGCACTCGCTTTTCGCCGCGGTTGGATTACACTGATGAACTATGACCAGATTCCTTGATCCGCTCAAACGTGTCGTCACGGCAGGTTTCATGATAGTCACGATTTCCTCACCTGCAACGGCGCAGAGCCCGCAGGAGACGGAGTTGTTGGAACGATTGAAGAAAGCTGACCCCGATGGTGCGCAAGTTCTTGCCGAAGATTTGCGTCTGATTTGGGCGCGCTCGGGGTCTGCCATGGTGGACATGCTGCTGCGCCGTGCAGAGCGGGCGATGGCCGAGGGCGAGTTGGAGCTTGCGCTAGAACATCTGACGGCCGTGACTGACCACGCTCCTGACTTTGCCGAGGGGCATATGTTGCGGGCCACAACACTCTATCAACTGGACCTCTATGGTCCTGCGATGGAAGAGCTGGAGCAAGCGATTGCGCTCAACCCTAATCATTTCGGTGCGCTCTTCGGGGCGGGGATCATTTCCTATGAAACCGGACAGACCGAAGCAGCGATGACGTTTTTCGACGCTGTCGAGGCTATACATCCCAACTTTGAGCAATTATCTCGGCTCCAACAGGAACTGGACAAAGAGGCGGGCGCGCTCGACCTCTGAGACGAGGGTATAATGGCCAACAGGGGCCGGATCGCGGCCATTTTGGGCCCGACCAACACAGGCAAAACCCATTATGCCATCGAACGGATGTTGGGATATCGGACCGGTGTGATCGGTCTGCCCCTGCGTCTTTTGGCGCGCGAGGTTTATGACAAACTGGTCGCCCTGCGGGGGCCTTCGGTCGTCGCCTTGGTGACGGGCGAAGAGCGGATCGTCCCGCCGCGCACTCAGTATTGGGTCTGTACGGTCGAAGCGATGCCCGAAGGCATTGGCGCCGACTTTGTCGCGGTTGATGAAATCCAGCTCTGTGCGGACCCTGAACGGGGGCATGTGTTTACAGATCGTCTGTTGCGGATGCGCGGGACGAACGAGACCTTGTTTATGGGCAGTGACACCATGCGCGGACCGATCGCCGCGCTGGTTCCGCATTGCGAGTTCGTGCGCCGCGAACGGATGAGCCAGTTGCTCTACTCTGGATCAAAGAAAATCAGCCGCATGCGTGCGCGCAGTGCGATTGTCGGCTTCTCGGTGGATAACGTGTACGCCATTGCCGAACTCTTGCGCCGTCAAAAGGGCGGTGCGGCCGTGGTGATGGGCGCGCTGAGCCCGCGGACGCGGAACGCTCAGGTCGAACTCTATCAGAACGGGGATGTGGATTATCTGGTGGCGACTGATGCCATCGGGATGGGTCTGAACCTTGATATCGACCACGTGGCCTTCTCCAGCCTGATCAAGTTCGACGGGCGCCGGATGCGCGAGTTGCACCCCAACGAACTGGCCCAGATCGCGGGCCGCGCGGGGCGGGGGATGTCTGACGGTACCTTTGGCACGACCGGAGAGGCGCCGCCGCTGGATGACGAGGTCGCCGAGGCGATCATGGAGCACCGTTTTACCCCGCTGCAAAAGCTGCAGTGGCGGAATCACGACCTGCGCTTCGGCCATGTGGACGCTCTGATCGATTCCCTTGAGCAGGGGCCAAACGACCCCCGTTTGCTCAAGGCGCGAGAGGCCGATGACCTGCGCGTTCTGAAAATTCTGTCTGCGGTGGATGAAATCCGCGCACGGGCTCATGACGGGACCAGCGTGAAACTGCTGTGGGATGTGTGCCGGATTCCCGATTTCAGGGGCATCAGTAGTGGTGAACACGCCACACTTCTGGAGCAAATCTACCGATTTTTGCATCAGGATGGCCGTGTTCCTGATGATTGGCTCGCCAGACAGATCAAACGCATTGACCGGACGCAAGGCGACATAGATACCCTATCCAAGAGGCTCGCGTTCATTCGGACTTGGACATATGTCGCGCAGCGTTCTGGCTGGGTTCGTGACGAAAGTCATTGGCGTGGCGAAACAAGGGCGGTAGAAGACCGCTTGTCAGATGCGCTGCACGAGCGCTTGACGCAGAGATTTGTGGACCGGCGCACATCCGTGCTTTTGCGCCGGCTCAAGCAGAAGGAGGCCCTTTTGGCCGAAGTAAACGACAAGGGTGAAGTGACCATCGAAGGTGAATTCGTTGGTCGTCTCGAAGGGTTCCGTTTCCGTCAGGACAAGGGCAGCAGCCCCGACGAAGCGAAAACCGTAGCCAAGGCAAGCTTGCAGGCGCTGGCGCCTCATTTCCATCTGCGCGCAGACAAGTTCTACAACGCGCCCGATACCGAAATCGACTTCACCGAACAGGGTGGTCTGATGTGGGGTACGGATGCGGTTGGCAAACTGGTCGCCGGATCGGATCCGCTCAAGCCCGAGGTTGTCGCCTTTGTCGATGACGAAGCAGGTGCAGACGTGGCTCAGAAGGTGCAGCGCCGTCTGCAGCACTTCATTGACCGCAAAATCGCGACCCTGTTCGAGCCCCTGATGAACCTGTCCAAGGACGAGGCTCTGTCGGGGCTGGCTCGGGGTTTTGCCTTCCGCATGGTCGAAGGTCTGGGTGTGCTGGAACGTGCGCCCATCGCTGACGAGGTCAAATCGCTGGATCAGGACGCACGTGGCGCGCTGCGCAAGCATGGCATCCGTTTCGGCCAGTTCACCATCTTTATGCCTTTGCTGCTGAAGCCTGCGCCGACCCGTCTGCGTCTGGTTCTGTGGTCCCTCGCGAATGGTCTGGATGCTTTCCCCGAGGCGCCGCCTCCGGGTCTGGTGACTGTCCCAGCCCAATCCGATGCGCCTGAAGGATATTTCACCATGGCGGGTTACCGTCAGGCCGGCGAGCGCGCGATCCGCATCGATATGCTGGAGCGTCTGGCAGACATGCTGCGCTCCGAAGATAGCCGAGGCGGCTTCGAAGCCAAGCCCGACATGCTGTCGATCACCGGTATGACACTGGAGCAGTTCGCGGCGCTGATGGAAGGTCTGGGCTACCGTGCTGAAAAAGGGGAGCGCGCCAAGGTCAAAGCTGTTGATGCCGTGATGGCTGACCCCGCACTGGCCGCAGGCGAAGAGGCTTCTGCCGCTGACATCGCACCCGAAGTGGCCGCAATCGAAGACGAAGGCATCGCGCCCGTCGCCGAGGAAGCGCCTGAGGCTGCCGAAGTCCCTGCGGAAATCGCTGAAACTCCTGCCGAAGAAGTGGCCGTGGGCGAAGCGGCGGATTCTGGTGCTGCCGGTGCCGAGATGGAAGTGTTTTACACCTTCACTTGGGGGCGTCAGCGCAACAACAACCGTGGCGGCGAGCGTCGTGGCGGTGGGCGCAACAACCGCGCCGAGGGAGGCAAGCGCGCCGATGGCGAGCGTCCCCGCGGCAAAGGCAAGCCCAAGGGCAAAGGCGGACCCAAAGGTGGCAAGCCCCAAGGCCCGCGCGTGCACAGCGCACGTCCGCCCAAGGCAGACAAGCCGATTGATCCCGATAACCCCTTCGCAGCAGCTCTGATGGGCCTGCGGGACAAGACCTAAGGGGCGCCTTGTCGGACGCTGAAAAAACAAAGCTGCGCGTGGACAAATGGTTGTGGCGCGCGCGGTTTTTCAAAAGCAGGTCACTGGCCGCGCGGGTAGTGTCGGCCGGTCACCTCAGAATCAACGGAAATCACGCAGCAAAGCCGTCCGCGAGTGTCGGTCCGGGTGACGTTCTGACGTTCCCGCAGGCCGATCGTGTGCGGGTCGTCAAAATTGCAGCTGTGGGTGTGCGGCGCGGTCCGGCCCCCGAGGCGCAAACGCTGTACGAGGATCTGAGCCCACCCGAGGACAAAGGTCCTAAAAATCCGGCATTTGAGGGAAGCGGACGTCCCACTAAGAAAGATCGTCGCAATCTCGATCTTCTCCGCCGCGAGAGCCTTGAATGATCTGTCTGTCTGGCCTAGCTATCGGCCAAGTTTAATGAGCGAGAGACCCGATGACCTACGTCGTTACAGATAACTGCATCGCCTGCAAATACACCGACTGCGTCGAGGTATGTCCTGTGGACTGCTTCTACGAGGGTGAGAACATGCTTGTTATCCATCCCGACGAGTGCATTGACTGTGGTGTGTGTGAACCTGAATGCCCCGCCGATGCAATCCGTCCTGATACCGAGCCGGACATGGAAAAGTGGGTCGAGTTCAATCGCAAATACTCGGAAATGTGGCCGGTTATCACCGAGCGCAAGGACCCGCTGCCCGAAGCGACCGAGCGCGATGGCGAAGGCGACAAGATCACCAAATACTTCTCTGAAGCGGCTGGTGAGGGGAACTGATTCCCCTAGCGATTCTGTCGGTTTCCCGCTGAATGCTCTCATCTCATTGATTCACGAGGGTTTCACGCTTGGGTGTGGCCCTTTGAATGATGGGCAAAATCTGTTATACAGTCGTGTAATATATCGAAACCGATGTATCCCCGCGGTGTTGAGACGGGGGTAATCATCCGGCGACTGAAGGACACCCGAGCGCAATCTTTTCAGATTGCGGCGCGGTTTTTTTGTCCTCTGATGCCCCTGCGAGGAAGGATTGCATGAGCAAATCTAAAGCCCCCGAATTTCGTCCCAATGACTATGTTGTGTATCCGGCTCACGGCGTCGGTCAGATCATGTCCATTGAAGAGCAGGAAATTGCCGGCCTCAAGCTGGAGCTGTTCGTAATCTCGTTCGAGAAGGACAAGATGACCCTGCGCGTGCCGACCAACAAAGCTGCCGAAGCCGGTCTTCGGTCGCTGTCGACTCCGGACGTGATTTCGCAGGCGATGGCCACCCTAAAGGGCAAGGCTAAAGTGAAGCGCGCGATGTGGTCGCGCCGCGCTCAGGAATATGAACAGAAGATCAACTCGGGCGATCTGATTGCGATTGCTGAAGTTGTACGTGACCTGCACCGTGCAGACGATCAGCGCGAGCAGAGCTATTCGGAACGTCAGCTGTACGAAGCGGCTCTGGAGCGTCTGACCCGCGAAGTGGCGGCAGTCACGGACGGCGACGAAACTGCTGCGGCGAAGAAAGTCGATGACGTGCTGATGTCGCGCGCTGCTGCTGCGTAAGCTGCCAGACAATTGGAATTGAGAAAGCCGCCCTTGGATGGGGCGGCTTTTTTCATTTTTGGGGCGCGTGTAGGGGAGGTGGCGCAGGTGGGTATTTTTACCAAGAAAGAGAGGAGGACGCGGCGAGGGCGATAAGCGCGATGATCTCTGTCAGCTGCTGAGAGGCGCCTAGAATGTCTCCGGTTTGCCCGCCGATCTTCTTAATGGCGATGGCGGCCCAGAAGAGGGCGGTCAGGCCCGCGATAAGGCATGGGATGGGGCCAAGTATGGGCAATGCGATGACCAGGCCGAGAGCAACGGAGGTGATGGCTGTCAGGCGCGAAGGCGCACCGACAGCACTAGAGAGACCGCTTTTGCGTGCGTTGGGAAGGAAGGCCATGAGCGGGGCCATGGCGCTGCGGCTCAGGGCGCCAAGAGCCGTGAGCAGAAAGATTGGGTTTGAAGCGCCAATCACAATAGAGAGCAGCGCAGTTCGCCAGATCAGCGATAAGGCTATGGCGATGACGCCGTAAGCGCCAGTGCGGCTGTCCTTCATGATTTCGAGCCGGCGTTCGGTGGTCCAGCCGCCCCAAAGCCCGTCGGCGCTGTCGGCGAGGCCGTCTTCGTGCATGGCGCCCGTGATGATCACGGATGTGGTCAGTGCTCCGATTGCTTGAATCATCGGAGGCAGGCCAAGTGACCCAAGGCCCCACGCAACCGTGCCTGCAACCGCACCGAGGATCGCACCAGCTAGTGGATAGGCCCAAGTGGCGCGCGCAGACCGTGATGTGGCGCGTTCTGTATCGACGCGCACGGGGATACGCGACATAAGGCCCATTGCGGCCGGTAGGTCTTGCCAGTGAAAGAAAGGCTGTGTCATGGGCACGTCGCTGGTTGAGGCGGATTGGCGTTACATATCGGCTTTGGCACACGAATCAACAGGGGGGCCTATGGGACAGACCGAAACCTTTGCGGCTGAAATGACCGCAGCTCTGCAGGCAGCACAGGGACCAAGCGCAGCGGCGCAGGCAGAGGCATCCGCGCGTAACGACGTGCTGACCAAGCCTCCGGGTGCTTTGGGTCGTCTTGAGGATCTGGCGATTTGGTACGCCAGCTGGCGCGGGAATGCGCGCCCAGAGATCAAGGCACCTCAGGTCATCATCTTTGCCGGCAACCACGGGGTTGTGGCGCAGGGAATCTCCGCGTTTCCGCCTGAAGTGACTGTGCAGATGGTGGCCAACTTCGAGGGAGAAGGAGCGGCGATCAACCAGTTGGCCAAGCTGCATGGCGCCGAGATGGCGGTCGTGTCACTGGAACTGGACCGCCCGACGGCAGACTTCACGCAGGGCCCTGCGATGGATGCAAAGGATTTGGATGCTGCGCTCAAAGCAGGCTGGGATGCTGTGAACCCCAAGTCGGATCTGCTGGTTGTGGGCGAAATGGGGATCGGCAACACCACGGCGGCGGCCGCGATTGCTCTGGCGCTCTTTGGGGGCGAGGCGGCGGATTGGGTCGGACGGGGCACCGGCCTTGACGATGCAGGAGTCGCGCGCAAAGCCGAGGTGATCGCCAAGGCGCTGCAGGTCAATGCGCCTCAAGGGCCTATGGAGGTCTTGCGCTGCGTCGGTGGCCGAGAGATTGCGGCGATGGCTGGTGCCATGGCCCGAGCGCGGGTGGAGGGCATTCCGGTCATTCTTGACGGCTTCATCTGCTGCTCTGCGGCAGCGGTGCTGGACCGATTGGTCGAGGGCGCGCTCGATCACTGCGTCGCAGGCCATCAGAGCGCCGAGGCGGCGCATGGGCGCGTGCTGACGGCTCTGGGCAAAGAACCTCTCTTGTCGCTCGGCTTGCGTCTGGGAGAGGGGTCGGGCGCTGCCTTGGCCATCGGTGTGCTGAAAGGGGCGATCGCCTGCCATTCGGGTATGGCATCCTTTGCCGAGGCTGGCGTGAGCGACGGCTAAAAACACAAGCACTCGATGGGTTAGAGGAGGCGTCCCTTAGGACGCCTTTTTCTTTGCCTCGGCCTGCGACTCAAGTTGCGCAAGCAGGTTTGTTTCCAGCTCTTTTTCCAATTCGCGGGCGCGGGCGATGTAGGGCTCGTTTTCGATCGAAGGCACGTCCGGATTCCACAGTTTGGCCAACTCGCTCACGGTATAGCGGTCATGGTGGTAGAACACTTTTTGCGCTTCGGCGGCCTCGAACTCTGTCATGCCAAGGTTCTCTAGCACATAGCGCCCCGCCCGGAGCGAGCTGTCGAACATCTCGCGCACGATGTCGTTCGCGCCAGCAGCGTAGAGCGAATAGACGTGGTTGCGGTCATGGGCGCGGGCGATGATGTGCAGGTCGGGTTGGTGTTTACGTGCATAGGCGACAAGCTTGGTGGTTGATGCGGGATCATCCAGTGCGACGACCAGAATGCGGGCCTCGTTCAACCCGGCAGCCCGTAGCAGGTCGGGGCGTGTGGGGTCGCCAAAGAACCCCTTAAATCCAAATTTGCGCATAAGTTGGATGGTTTGAATGTCGTGATCGATCACCACAGTCTTGTAGCCGCAGGACTGCACGAGACGGTTGACGATCTGCCCAAAGCGCCCGATGCCCGCAATGATTACGGGGCCTTTGTCGTCGATTTCGTCCTCGACGATCGGGGCGGCCATCGCGTTCGCGCCACGTGCTTTGCGCTCGAAAATGATGAAGAGCAGGGGCGTGATCAGCATGGTTAAGGCGACCACAAGCAAGAACACCTGCCCCTGAGCGTTGTTCAGAGCCCCAGTCTGGGTCGAGAAAGAGACCAGAACAAACCCGAATTCACCGGCCTGCGCGAGTCCAAGGGTAAACAGCCAGCGCCCTCTGGGGCGCAGCCGGAACAGACGCGCGATTATGTAGAGGATGGTGCCCTTCACCAACAGAACGGTTAGTGCCATCCCGATGATCGTCAGGGGTTTGGCAAACAGAAGGCCAAAGTTGATCCCTGCGCCCACGGTGATGAAAAAGAGCCCCAAGAGCAGCCCCTTGAAGGGCTCTAGGTCGCTTTCCAGTTCGTGGCGAAATTCGGTGTTGGCCAGCACCACACCGGCCAAGAAGGTGCCAAGCGCGGGCGACAGGCCCACCATCGTCATCAAAAGGCCAATGCCCACCACGATCAGCAGGGCAAGCGCGGTATACATCTCGCGCAGTTTGGCGGAGTGTATATAGCGGAAGACGGGTCGCGTCAGGTAGATGCCGGTCAAGATAATCGCGACGACCGCGCCCAAGGTCACGAGTGTCACGCCCCAGCCGGGCAGACCGTCCACTAGGCTGATCGCGTGGTGGCCCGCCTCTTCGGGGCGGGGGATCTGGATCGAGCCATCCTCGGCAAAGCCAGGCCCTTGGGCCAGTGCAAGCAGCGGCAGGACAGCCAACATCGGGATCACTGCGATATCTTGGGTTAGCAGGACCGAAAATGTCGCGCGCCCGCCGTTTGTCTGCACCAACCCCTTTTCCGTGAGGGTCTGCAGCACGATCGCAGTAGAGGACAGGGACAGCACCATGCCCCCCGCAAGCGCGGTTTGCCACTCGTACCCCATCCAGATGCCGATTCCTGTAAAGGCCGCGGTTGTCAGGGTAATCTGCAATCCGCCCATGCCGATCAGCTTGTGCCGCATGTTCCACAGGGCGCGGGGCTCTAGTTCTAGACCAATCAGAAAGAGCATTACGACGACGCCGTATTCTGCAAAATGTTGCAGGTCCTTGGTCTCTGATCCGACGATGCCCATGACGGGCCCGATGATGATGCCTGCCGCGATGTATCCCAGTACCGATCCCAGCCCCAAGCGGGCGGCAAACGGGACTGCGATCACTGCAGCGACCAGATAAATCATGATGTCTAAGAGGATGACGTCCATTGGCGGCGGAATTCCATATCTGCAATGGCTCTAGTTTACGGCCTGCGCGCGGCTTTGCCAGTGCTGCCCCGCATATGTGCAAGGAATCTATGCTAAAGTGTGATGGCGTAGTGTCGCGGCTGCGGTGGAACTACCCTTGGGGCATCTCCAGAACGATATTCCGCCCGCCTTTGACCAGTCGGATTGCATCCGAACTGATCGAGGTGACTTGGCTGCCGTCCACGCGGTCGCCGACCTTGACCTTTTTGAAGCGGCCATTGGGCAGGCGGACCAGCGCACGGCGGCTGGACTCGGACCCGTAGACTCCGATCAGGTTCAGCTTGCGCATGGCCAGAACGTTGCTTTCAGTCGCGGCTTTGGCAACAGACGCTTTGGATGGGATCGAGGGCTGCGCAGATTTGCGTGGTGCGGCCGAGGCAACCTGCGTCTGGGGGGCAGGCTTGCTGCTCTCGACAATCTTGCCAAAGCCCTGCGGGCGCGCCTTGGGCACCAGCGAGGCTGTGGCCAGCGCGTCATCGACCGCACGCTGTACAGGTTCGCTCAGGCCCGCTGTCGAGCCACCAGAGGCTTCGCGGAGGGCGTCCATGACCGCGGTGGCAGTTTCGGCTTGATCGACACTGGCCAGCGTAACGCTCTCGGGAACCAGATCAGCGGGGCGGGCCTGCGGTCGGGCCATCGCGATCTCTGCCATGGTACGGCCGCCAAAGCGTGCACGCTCAAACCGTTCGGCCAGATCTGTCGGACGCGCGCTGGGGCGCAGTTTGTATTCGGGTTGCTCTGCGAGCTCGGCTTCTTCCTCTGAGGCCTCTTCCTCGGTTGGGGTCAGGTCAGGGCGCTCTGGCGGAATGACGGGCGGATTGCCCAAAAAGACCCGATATCCCCCCGGCGCGAGTGTTCCTTCGGGTGTGGGCACAACGAGACCGTCCTCGCCCAAGTCGAAGCGGTGTTCGGCGGCCGTGGGCAAAGACTGTCGCGGGGGCAGCTCGTCAAGGGCTAGTACATCCGTATCAGGCAAAGACACGGCATCGAGCGAGGGCACCGCGCGGTCGAGCGACGGCACATAGGCGTCATGGTCATCCGCGAAAGTCGGCAGTTCAGGTGGCGTCGGGGCCATCGCATAGACGCCCGTACGGTCGTAAATGCCCTGCAACTCTTCTTTGGTCAGGATGAATGGATCGGGGGTCTCTTCTGGTGCAGGCTCTGGCTGCGCAAGTGCGGGCAGTTCCGGCAACAGATCCGACGGCGCGCCATTCATCGCCAGCGTTTCGTCCACTTGGGCCGAGGACGGGGCAGGAGTCGACAAATCATCGCTCAGGGCGGCCATCGCCTCTGGCTCGTCTTCCAACTCTGCAATGTCGAGCTCAGAAGCCGGGACGGGCGTTATCGGAATGACAACCTCGGTTTCAGCCACTTGCTCGGGGGCGGCACCGATAAGAAGGGTCGCGGTGGCCCCCACAGCCCCCATGATCACGACAACAGCAGCAGTGGCGAGCATCCCGAGCTTTGCGGGCTCTTGATTGCTTGGCAGGGGCAGCTTGGACGAGGCCAGCATGCCGCCGATCACTGTAAACATCCCCGGGGTGCTGCTTTTGCGCTCGGCTTTCAGTTTGGCAGAGCGGTCGGTATTGGGCGCCTTGGGGACAAAGCGTTGTGCCGTGAGAGTCGCTGCGCTCAGGTCGGGCGTGATCTCTGCGGGTTCTTCGGGGGTTGTGACCTCGGTAAAGGGTGCCTCGGCTTGATCTTCGCGCGCCTTGGTCGCCGTGGCCATGCCGATCAGGCCGCTGTCATCCGAGGTATCATCGAAATCAGGCAGCGGGATTTTATCGTCCACCGTCTGGATCGGATCGACCTTGGGCTCGGCTTTGCCGACAATCGAAATCAGTTCATAGTCTCGGCGGACTTCTTCGCCCTTGGGCATGACCTCGCGCGCATGGAGTGAGGTCCCCAGATAGGGCTCGACCGGATAATTTGCATCTGGGGCAGGAATGGCGGCAAAAGAATAGGGTTGGAACCCGTGTTCCAGTGCAAAGGCCTCTGCCTCGTCCAACGTCTCGTGCGCGACGGCTGCAATCGAAATATCGCCGTTGTGCAGACGCACGCAGTCAAAGCTAAGCTGCTCAACCTTGTAGGGCGTTGCCCCCTCTAGATGGACGCGGGCCATGCTGCGCTCTGCGCCGTTGGGCACGTTCGACACGGTCAGATAGCGGATCTGTTCGTCGGGAATGATGACCTTGCAGTGCAGCCCCTCGGGGGCCAGTTGCTCTGCCTTTGCGCGCAGCTCGCCTAGGGCAGCGGGCATGTCCGGATCGTCCAGTGCGACCTCTCCGACAAGCAGCCAACCGCTATCCGCCCGCTGCAGCAGGCGAATTCCGTGAAAACTTAGCGAAAGCGCAAAATTTGTAATCATGCTTCAGTCATACCACCCACCCACCTGTGCGGGTAGCTTCGCCCAAGAGTGTGCCTCAGGATACAGCAGGAAACCGCTTAGAGAAAGACAATATACCTAAAGGGTACTTCGCAAGACCGTGCGCGCACCCCATCTTGGAAGACAGCAAAAAGAGGAGTGGCTGAATGCAATATCTCAGGACTGTAGCGGGCGCGGCGATGATCGCGATGTTGCCTGCTTGGGTGCAAGCCGCAACCATTCACGTGACCGGCACAGGCACAGTCGTTGCAGAGCCGGATATGGCCGTGATCACTTTGGGCGTGTCCGAAGAGAACCGCGAAGCATCCGAGGCGATGGAGCGTGTCTCGGCCAAAGTCGCCGAGATCCTAGAGGCCCTTGAGCTGGCAGGGATCGCCGCGCGGGACGTGCAAACCCAGAATATTTCGGTGAATCCGGTATGGAATAACAACGCGGTGGAGCGCAAGATCAGCGGGTTCGAGGCAACGAATACGGTCGCGGTGCGGGTTCGCGTGCTCGATAGCCTTGGGTATGTGATTGACCGCGTTCTGGACAAGGGCGCCAACCGGATGCACGGGCTGAGCTTTCAGCTGACTGACGACACCGAATTGATGGCAGAGGCGCGGCGTGCAGCGGTGCAGGATGCGATGTCCAAAGCACAGCTCTATGCAGAGGCTGCGGGTGTTACGCTGGGCTCGGTTCAGTCTATCGAAGAGACCGGAAATATGCGCGAGTTGGGCCGGATGGACATGGCAATGATGGCAGCTCCGAAGGGGGCACCAGTTGCAAAAGGCGAACTGACTCAGACGGCAACGGTGTCGATGGTTTTCGAGATTGCGGAGCCTGCGGGCGGCTTGGAATAGCAAACCTGTGAAACAGCGCTGCGTTCGTCTGCAAACTCAGCTTACCGATGTAAAATTTTTGTCAGCTTAGGGCGCGGAGTAGGGCAATTTTCTGCCCCGCTCTGCGCGAATAATGTCGAATCGTCACAGCGATTAGCGCATCCAGAAGCCTTCTTTCTTGATGCGGTTGCGAATGGCCTGTTCTTTGCGGGGCAGAGCATCGCGATCGAAGAGAGCACGGACCTTGGCGCCGCGACCCTGATAGATCATCCGCTTGATCGGATCGTACTGTTTTAGCACCTTCTTCAGCTTGTTCGGCGCTGTGACGGTTTCCAGCGTCTCGATCACCTTGTCGCTCTCTCGGGCGTAGGCCAGCGGCAGGACGCGGTAATGGCAGGTGGTTTTGCCATCAAGCCAGCCGTCCTCCAGCGCGCCAAAACCGCCGCCAAAGCTGTGTAGAACCAACGGCAAGGCTATCTGATCGAGCCACGGCCAGATTTCTTGACACACCAGCTCTGCGGGTGGGTTGTCGCGGATGCCGGTCGCGATCTCCATAAAACGGGCACCAAAGGCCGCCGCATCGCGGTAATAGAAAAAGCCGGCGTTGAAGTAGGGGTACCGCCGCCAGAACTCTTCTGGGTAGCTGGTGTCCTCTGCCGTGCTCAGATCCAGCCCATACTGCGTATAAAGCGCGTTCCATGTGTCGTGATAGCCGGGGCCATAGAGTTCAATCTTTGGCCACGTAGACTCGCGCCGCATGGAGGCTGCGGGCCGATCGAAGTCAAAGGGCACATCGGTGATCTCGTCCAAGACCAGCGTGTCGGTGTCAAAGAACACAAACGGCTTGTCTGTCGGGACCTCTTTCAGGCACTCGATCTTATTGGCATTAGGGTAGCCGTGTCCGAAATTCTGGTTCTCGAATGGCAGGATTTCTGCGTTCAGCGATTCCAGTGCTTCGCGGACGGCGGGTCGGATGCGCGGGTCGCCATTCCACTTGGGACCGGGCTGCGGTTCGGCAACCAGAAGGCGCCCCTTGAATTTGGGGCTCTTGGCGCGGAGCGAGGCGGCAAAGATCAGGGCCTCGAATTCGAGACGTCCGGACTGCGCAACAATGACGATGTTAAAATCTTTGGTCATGGACCCTCGAAAAACCTTAAACACACCTGAACTATAGGCGGGTCAAACCCATTGAAAAAGAGGCGTTTTATTTTTTCGGAGGTTAGGTCCCAACCACTCTCTCAGAAGGAGAATGGTGGGCGACCCTGGAATCGAACCAGGCATGGGTCTCCCCGGCGGAGTTACAGTCCGCTGCCGCACCTTGCAGCTCGTCGCCCTGACGTGGGGCGCTGTCTAACCCCGCCCTAGGGGGGCGTCAACAGGAAAATCTCTTGTATCTCGAAGAAAGCGTAGGCAGTTAGGCAGGCATCAGAAAACAAAGGGCCAAAGCCATGAAAAAACCGAAGTGGGTCGTGGAAAAAGAGCAGTCCAAGCGCGCTGCCTCGAAGGAAACGGTATGGCTCTTTGGATTGCATGCCGTGCGCGATGCGCTCGAGAACCCGGCGCGCGTCAAACTGCGACTCGTGGTGACGCTGAATGCGCAGGCGAAACTGCAGGATGCGATCGACAAAGCGGGAATCACGCCCGAAGTGTCCGATCCTCGGAAGTTCGCCGCGCCCTTGGATCCACAGTCCGTGCACCAAGGCGCCGCGCTCGAGGTCAAGGCGCTGGACTGGGGTAAGCTCGAGGATATCTGCGTCGGTCAACCTGGCCGTGCGCCCCGTGTGGTGATGCTCGACCGCGTGTCGGACCCCCACAACGTGGGCGCCATCCTGCGAAGCGCAGAGGTGTTCGGTGCCTGTGCTGTGATCGCCCCAGCGCGCCATTCAGCGCCCGAGACCGGCGCACTGGCCAAAACTGCGAGCGGTGCACTAGAGCGCCAGCCTTATCTGCGCGTCGGCAACCTGTCCCAAGCGATGGAGCGTCTGCGCGACATGGGCTATCTGCTGCTGGGTCTCGATGGCACCGCAGATAAAACCATCGAAGAGGCTTTGGACGGCCAGTCCGACCGCCCTGTGGCATTGGTGTTGGGTGCCGAGGGGCCCGGCCTACGTGAAAAAACCCGCGAGACCTGCGACTCCTTGGTGAAAATTGCCTTTGCAGGTGATTTTGGCTCGCTCAACGTCTCAAACGCGGCGGCGGTCGCCCTATATGCCTCTCAGGAGAAATAAAACCAAGAGGACGCCACCATTCCAGAGCGCACGCATATCGTCACCTGTCCCTATTGCGGATCGAAGTCGACCTTCGCCTTGGCCAAGGGGGATCACGTTCACCTAACGTGTCACACATGCGGCGCTCCGGTCGAAGCGGAGCCAACGGAAAAAACGGCCAAAGCCAAGAAGGTGAAGCCGCCAAAGCCCGAATCGCCCAAGAAAGCGAAGAAGAAAAAGCGCAAAAATGGCCTGTTCGCGCGGGCAATTGAGGAGCTGTGGGATGAGGTTGAGGACTTTTTCGACTGATCTCACAGCTGGTTAGATGCGATCACAGCTTATTTACATGCTCTTTAACGCGCGAAATGCTCTCCTAAATTCATGTTTATCACGAGGCCGGAACCTTCGTGGTATCTTCACTGTCCCTCGTTCCGTACCTTCGCCCGAGAGCTTTTCCTCTCGGGCGTTTTTTATGCAGCCCCCAAAAATCAGGAGCGTTTATGCCTCAGACTGATGATCAGATCCGCGACATATTGACCAGCGCACAGACAATTGCCTTGGTCGGCGCTTCGCAGAATACGGCGCGCCCCAGCTATCAGGTCGGAGAGTTTCTGACAGGGCAGGGCTATCGCGTGATCCCCGTGAACCCCGGTCTGGCGGGACAGAATCTGTTCGGGGAAACCGTGGTCGGCACACTGGCGGAGATCACAGATCCCGTGGACATCGTGGATGTGTTCCGCGCGGGTGATGCGGTCCCTGCCATTGTGGCAGAGGCGCTGAAGCTCACAGGGCCGCGGACCATATGGCTGCAGCTGGGTGTGGACAGCGCCGAGGGCGTGGCACTGGCCCAAGAGAACGGCCTCAAGGTCGTTGAAAACCGCTGTCCCAAGATCGAGATGCCCCGACTCGGGATGGTCTGATTATTTGCGAGCGGCCTTTTCGGCGATGCCAGAGGTGCCTTCGCGGCGTTCCAGCTCGGCTTCGACGTCGGAAAGGTCCACGCCACGGGCACGAAGCATGACCAGTAGGTGATACATCACGTCCGCCGCTTCGCCAATCAGCTTCTCGCGGTCGTTTTTCACTGCCTCAATGATGGCCTCGACCGATTCCTCACCGAATTTCTCAGCACATTTCTCGGGGCCTTTGGACAGCAGCTTGGCAGTCCAGCTGGTGCTGGGGTCATCGCCGACGCGAGCGGCGATGGTGTCGTTCAGGCGGTGCAGAGCGCTCATGTCAGCCTCATCTCGATGCCCGCTGCGGCCATGTGCTCTTTTGCTTCGCGGATAGTGTAGTCGCCGAAGTGGAAGATCGAGGCTGCCAGAACCGCGCTTGCGTGGCCCTCGGTCACGCCCTCGACCAAGTGGTCCAGCGCGCCAACGCCGCCAGAGGCGATTACGGGCACATCCACCGCGTCTGCAATCGCGCGCGTCAGAGGCAGGTTGAAGCCAGAGCGCGTGCCATCCTTGTCCATGCTGGTCAGCAGGATTTCCCCTGCGCCTTTGGCGACGACGGTGCGGGCAAACTCGATGGCGTCGATGCCAGTGGGCTTGCGCCCGCCATGGGTAAAGATTTCCCAGCGGCCCGGTTCCACAGTTTTAGCGTCGATCGCGCAAATGATGCACTGGCTGCCGAACTGATCCGCCGCGCGGGCGATCACATCGGGATCCGCCACGGCGGCCGAGTTGAAGCTGACCTTGTCCGCGCCTGCCAACAACAAGGCCCGCACGTCCGCATTGGTCCGCACACCGCCACCGACGGTCAAAGGCACAAAGCATTGCTCTGCCGTGCGGGTCACCAGATCGTACATGGTGCCGCGGTTTTCGTGGGTCGCGTGAATGTCGAGGAAACAGATCTCGTCCGCGCCAGCGGCGTCATAGGCGCGCGCGGCTTCGACGGGGTCGCCCGCGTCAATCAGATCGACAAAGTTCACGCCTTTGACCACTCGGCCATCGGCAACGTCCAAACAGGGGATGATACGTGTCTTGAGCATGGGATTCTCTTAGGCGGTGGCGCGGGATGCGTCCAGCGGGGCCAAAGCAAAAGGGCCGCGCAGGGCGGCCCAATCCGATTATTTCAGCGCGGCGATGGCTTCTTTGAGGTCCAGAGCGCCGTCATACAGGGCACGGCCCGAGATCGCGCCAGAGATCACGCCCGTGTCGCGCAGAGCGGTCAGGTCAGCCAAGCTGGAGACGCCGCCCGACGCGATGACGGGGATCTGGACCGCGCGTGCCAATGCTTCGGTCGCCTCAATGTTCGGGCCTTGCATTGCGCCGTCGCGGTTGATGTCGGTGTAGATGATCGCCGCAACGCCTGCATCCTCAAAGGATTTCGCCAGATCGGTGACCATGACGTCGGTTTCTTCGGCCCAGCCTTTGGTGGCGACTTTGCCGTTGCGGGCGTCGATGCCCACGGCAACCTTACCGGGGAATTCCTTGGCGGCTTCTCGGACCAGATCGGGGTTTTCGACGGCGACGGTGCCAAGGATCACGCGGGCCAGACCCTTTTCGATCCAAGTCGCGATGGTTTTCATGTCGCGGATACCGCCACCCAACTGTGCGGGGACGTTCGTTTCGGCAAGGATCGCCTCGACTGCTGCGCCATTCACAGGCTCGCCCGCGAAGGCGCCGTTCAGGTCCACCAAGTGCAGCCATTCGCAGCCCGCATCCTCAAACGCTTTGGCTTGGGTGGCGGGGCTGTCCGAGAACACAGTCGCCTTGTCCATATCGCCGCGAAGAAGGCGAACGGCCTGTCCGTCTTTGAGGTCGATGGCGGGGTAAAGGATCATGGCGCGGGCTCCGGTCGATGCTGTCAGAATTTGGTCTGGCAAATGGCACGAGCTGGGGCGAAATGCAACGGACCTGACGTTAGGCTTGATTCGTTAGGCAGGCTCGCTCAGGCTGAGGCAACTCATTAGGAGGAGATGGGGATGAAGACGTTTATTCTGGCGCTGGCCATGGGGGTGGCAGGCGTCGCAGCGCAGGCTGAAGGTGTCTATGGCACCTGGCAGACCGAAACCAGCGATAAGGGCGCTTACCTACATGTGCGGGTGGGGCCCTGCGGTGAGAAGGTGTGCGGCGTGATCGACAAGGTGATTGGCGGTGACGAGAGCATCACCGGCAAGACAATCATCTGGGATATGGCGGACGCTGGGGGCGGCGCGTTCAACGGCGGCAAGATTTGGGCGCCGGATCAGGACAAGACTTACAAGAGTAAGATGGCGCTAGAGGGCAACGCTCTGATCGTATCGGGCTGTGTTCTGGGAGGCGCCATTTGCCGGTCCCAGAATTGGAGCCGTGTGAACTGATTTCGCATCTTTGGATGTGAGAGACCCCGCCGTGGTGTTGGCCGCGGCGGGGTTTTATTTGAGTATTTTTGCAAAGCAGAAAGGCTGACCGTCGTCTTAAGGTTTCCAGTTGAGGAAGTTGGCAATCAGGTGCAGGCCGATTTGTTGGCTTTTCTCGGGGTGGAACTGGAAGCCTAGCAAGTTGTCGCGGCCGACGATGGCGGTGACTTCGGTGCCGTAATCCACGTGGGCGAGGCGTTCTGTGGCGGTGTCCACAGTGAAGTGGTAGGAGTGCACGAAATAGGTGTGATCGCCCGTTTTCACGCCGTCAAAGACGGGGTGGGGGGTATCGATCACCAGATCGTTCCAGCCCATGTGCGGCACTTTAAGGGTGCTGTCGGTGGGTCGGATTTTGTCGACGGTGCCTGCGATCCAGTCAAAGCCCTTGGTCTCGGTGTATTCGAGCCCGCGGGTGGCTAGCATTTGCATGCCGATGCAGATCCCGAGGAAGGGTTTGCCCTGCTTGATGGCAACTTCCTCAATGGCTTCGAACAGGCCCGAGTGGTTGAAGAGCGCCTGTTGGCACGCGGGGAAAGCCCCGTCGCCGGGCAGAACGACGCGGTCGGCTTTGCGCACAACGTCGGGGTCGGCGGTGACGATGACAGGACCATGGCCCTGTTCTTGGGCCATTCGCTGGAACGCTTTTTCCGCCGAGTGCAGATTGCCGCTTTCGTAGTCGACGATCACCGTGGTCATCAGAGCGCGCCCTTGGTCGAGGGCAGGGCACCTGCAGCGCGGGGATCGGGCTCGACCGCTTGGCGCAGCGAGCGGGCGACGGCCTTGAACGCGGCTTCGGCGATGTGGTGGCTGTTGAACCCGTTTAGGCAGGCGATGTTCAGGGTGATGCCGCCGTGGGTGCTGAGCGCTTGAAAGAATTCGCGCACCAGTTCGGTGTCGAAGGTGCCGATCTTCTGGCTGGGGAAGGTCATGTCAAAGTGCAGGAAGGGGCGGTTCGACAGGTCGAGCGCCGCACGCACCAGCGTGTCGTCCATGGGCAGAAGGCAGCTGCCATAGCGGTTGATGCCCTTTTTGTCGCCGACCGCCTGCTTGATCGCCTGACCCAGCGCGATGCCGGTATCCTCGACCGTGTGGTGGTCGTCGATGTGCAGGTCGCCATTGGCGCGCGCGGTGATGTCGATCATCGAGTGGCGGGCCAGCTGCTCCATCATGTGGTCGAAAAAGCCCACTCCGGTCTTGATGTCATACTTGCCGGTGCCGTCCAGATCGACGGATACGCTGATCTGGGTTTCGGTGGTGTTACGGGTGATTTCGGCGCGTCGCATGGGCCCCTCCGTTAGAACTCGCGGCCTTGTAGCGCGATGCGGGGGCAAGGCCAAGCGGCCCGTGTCATGTTCTGTCGTCGGAAAGTTTTGGTCTGTATGGAGCGGGCGAGGCGATTCGAACGCCCGACCCTAACCTTGGCAAGGTTATGCTCTACCCCTGAGCTACGCCCGCACTCTCATACAGTCACTGGTTTTCTGGAGCGGGCGAGGCGATTCGAACGCCCGACCCTAACCTTGGCAAGGTTATGCTCTACCCCTGAGCTACGCCCGCTTCCTTGGGAAAACCGATCCCTATCTACCTTCTTCTGGAGCGGGCGAGGCGATTCGAACGCCCGACCCTAACCTTGGCAAGGTTATGCTCTACCCCTGAGCTACGCCCGCACCGTTGAAGGTGAGGCGCTGTTTAATGCTGTCCCGCAAAGGCTGCAAGAGGAAAAAGCGACCTTTTCTCAGGAAATTTCTATGGTCCGTTCGGACGCCTTGTTTTCCGGTGTTTTTCAAAGCCGGAATGAAAAAGGCGCGCCGTTTTGGGCGCGCCTAGATGTCATTCTTCAGGGCGGGATTACTCCAGTTCGACCAGTAGGTCCTTAGCGTCGATCTGGTCGCCCGGTTTGATGTGGACGGCTTTGACCACGCCGGATTTTTCAGCGTGCAGACCGGTTTCCATTTTCATCGCTTCGATGGTCAGGATCAGATCGCCGTCGTTGACCTTCTGGCCCGGTGTGACGCTAACCGAGGCGACGACACCCGGCATGGGGGCCCCGATGTGGTTGGCGTTGCCTGCTTCGGCCTTTGGGCGGACCGTGGTGGTCGCCTTGACCTTGCGGTCGGGCACGCGGATCACACGGGGCTGACCGTTCAGTTCGAAGAAGACCTTTACCTCGCCCTTGTCATCCGCTTCGCCAAGCGCTTGCAGGCGGATTTCGAGCGTTTTGCCGGGGTCAATCTCGACGCTGATCTCGTCGCCGGGCTCCATCCCGTAGAAGAAGCTGGAGGTCGGCAGAGTCCGCACAGGGCCATAGGTTTTGTGACGCGCCACGTAGTCGCTAAAGACCTTGGGATACATCAGGTAGCCATTCAGATCCTCGTCATCGAGGGTATCGTCGAGCTCCAGCTCCTTGGTCGCGGCCAAGCGGGTTTCCTCGATGTCGATCGGCTTGGCGCTCAGGCCAGGACGGTCTGTGTTCGGCTTTTCGCCCTTGAGCACCTTATTGATGATGCTGTCGGGGAAGCCACCCGGGGGCTGTCCCAGATTACCGCGCATCATATCCACGACCGAGTCGGGGAAGGCGATGTCGCGGTTCGGATCTTCGACATCCGCGCGGGTCAGGCCTTGGGAGACCATCATTAGCGCCATGTCACCGACCACCTTGGACGAGGGGGTCACTTTCACGATGTCGCCGAACATCTGGTTCACGTCCGCATAGGCGTGCGCGACCTCGTGCCACTTTTCCTCGAGGCCGAGGCTGCGGGCCTGCGCCTTGAGGTTGGTGAACTGACCGCCGGGCATCTCGTGCAGGTAAACCTCGGACGACGGCGACGCGAGGCCGCTTTCGAACGCGGCGTATTGCGCACGGACCTGTTCCCAATAGTCGCTGATCTGGCGTACGGCTTCGATGTCCAGACCAGTGTCGCGGTCGGAGTGACGCAGCGCTTCGACAATCGAGCCCAGAGCGGCCTGCGAGGTGCCGCCCGAGAACGCGTCCATGGCCGCATCGACCGCGTCGACGCCCGCTTCGGCGGCGGCCAGAATGGTCGCGCCCGCAATGCCGCTGGTGTCGTGGGTGTGGAAGTGGACGGGCAGGCCGACCTCTTCTTTCAGGGCTTTGATCAGGATGCGTGCTGCACCGGGTTTCAGTAGGCCCGCCATGTCCTTTAGGCCCAGAATATGCGCGCCAGCGGCTTTGAGCTCCTGCGCCATGGCCACGTAGTATTTCAGGTCGTACTTCGCACGGTCAGGGTTCAGGATGTCGCCGGTGTAGCAGACGGTACCTTCGAGGATCTTGTCGGTCTCGAGCACGGCGTCCATTGCGACACGCATGTTTTCAACCCAGTTCAGGCTGTCGAACACGCGGAAGATATCCACGCCGGTCTCAGCAGCCTGTTTGACAAAGAACTTCACGACGTTGTCGGGGTAGTTGGTGTAGCCCACACCGTTCGCCCCACGCAGCAGCATCTGGGTCAGCAGGTTGGGCATACGGGCGCGCAGGTCGCGCAGACGCTGCCACGGGCATTCCTGCAGGAATCGGTAGGCCACGTCGAACGTCGCACCGCCCCAGCATTCCACAGAGAACAGCTGTGGTAGGTTGTGCGCGTAGGCCGGCGCCACTTTGACCATGTCGAACGAACGCATGCGGGTCGCCAGCAAGGACTGGTGGCCGTCGCGCATGGTGGTGTCAGTCAGCAAGAGCTGCTTCTGCGCTGCCATCCAGTCAGCCACGGCCTGCGGGCCCTTTTCATCCAGCAGGGTTTTCGAACCGGCTGCAGGCGCATCAGCCAGCATTTGCGGCGCACGTGGGTTGATGTCCGAGCGGGGCTTCACGCGGCCTGCGGTTTCAGGGTGCCCGTTGACACTGATGTCCGCGATGTAGGTCAGAACCTTGGTGCCGCGGTCACGGCGGGCGCTGAAATCGAACAGTTCGGGCGTCGTGTCGATGAACTTGGTTGTGTATTCGTTCGACAGGAAGGTCGGGTGCTTCAGCAGGTTTTCCACGAACGCGATGTTGGTGGAGACGCCGCGAATCCGGAATTCGCGCAGCGCGCGGTCCATGCGGGCGATCGCGGCCTCGGGTGTTGGGGCCTTGGCGGTCACTTTGGTCAGCAGCGAGTCATAATAGCGTGTGATGACTGCGCCCGAATACGCCGTGCCGCCGTCCAGACGGATGCCCATACCGGTCGCCGAGCGATAGGTGGTGATCCGGCCATAGTCGGGGATAAAGTTATTCTGTGGGTCTTCGGTGGTCACGCGGCACTGCAGGGCGTGGCCAGTCAGTACGATGTCTTCCTGCTTGGACTTGCCGGTCGCCTCTTCCAGTGTCTTGCCTTCTGCGATCAGGATCTGAGCGCGGACGATGTCGATGCCGGTGACTTCTTCGGTGACGGTGTGCTCCACCTGAACGCGGGGGTTCACCTCGATGAAGTAGAAATTGCCCGAGTCCATATCCATCAGGAATTCGACGGTGCCGGCGCACTCATAGTTCACGTGGGCGCAGATTTTCTTGCCCAGTTCACATAGCTCGGTGCGCTGTTCTTCGGACAAGTAGGGGGCAGGGGCGCGCTCGACGACTTTTTGGTTGCGGCGCTGTACCGAGCAGTCCCGCTCCCACAGGTGGTAGATGCCACCGTGCTTGTCGCCAAGGATTTGAACCTCAACGTGACGAGCGCGAATGATCATCTTTTCCAGATAGCCTTCGCCGTTTCCGAATGCAGCTTCGGCCTCGCGGCGACCTTCGCTGACCTTGGTGGCCAGCTCGGATTCGGCCTCGATCGGGCGCATGCCGCGGCCACCGCCACCCCACGATGCCTTCAGCATCAGCGGGTAGCCAATCTCGGCGGCCTCTTTCTTGATCGCCTCCATGTCGTCACCCAGCACCTCTGTTGCGGGGATCACAGGAACACCGGCTTCGATCGCCACACGGCGGGCGCTGGCCTTGTCACCTAGGGCGCGCATGGTCTCGGCCTTGGGGCCGATAAAGGTGATGCCGTTCGCGGCGCAAGCCTCAACGAAATCGGGGTTTTCAGACAGCAGACCATAGCCCGGATGAATCGCGTCCGCGCCGCACTCTTTGGCGACTCGGATGATTTCGGGGATCGACAGATACGCTGCGACCGGGCCCATGCCTTCGCCAATGCGATAGGCTTCATCCGCTTTGAAGCGGTGAAGGCTCAGTTTGTCTTCTTCGGCATAGACGGCGACCGTCTTTTTGCCCATCTCGTTTGCGGCCCGCATCACGCGGATCGCGATTTCCCCCCGGTTCGCAATGAGGATCTTTTTGAATTCGGTCATAATTAGGTGTCCCGACACAGTCTCACAGGTTTTGCCACTCGCACGGCATTGAAGAGTGCGATCGCTAACTCCCCTGATAGCGATAACACTCCTTTAAAATCAGACAGCAAGCAGATGTTGCTGCATGTGCAGCGTGATAATTTTTCAGCGCCGCGCAAGTGCGAAATTTCACACACTTTCGGGTTTGCAGTGCGATACCGTTAACATACGCGTTATGGTGGTGGCGCTAAATGTTAGGTTTATCAGGCTGTTACAAAGGTAAACTTTGCAAGTTTGCTGATGGGGAATTATTTTTGAGTTTTGCAAGAATAATTGCAAAGTCAGCGGTGCGGGCAAGATGGAAAATTTGTGAACATTTTGGGAACACCTCTTTTCCTTGAGGCGGGGGCAGGCTATTTTGCCCGACATGAGCAGCTTTGATGAATACGATGCCTTCGAAGGCGCCTCCTTGTCCGCCCGTGCCATGGCCGCGCGGCCGTCGCCCTATCTGGACGATCTGAACCCCGCGCAACGCGAGGCAGTCGAGGCATTGGATGGCCCTGTCCTGATGCTTGCTGGCGCGGGCACGGGCAAAACCAAGGCGCTGACCTGCCGCATCGCCCATCTGCTGAACACCGGCCGCGCCCGCCCGAACGAGATTTTGTCGGTCACCTTCACCAACAAAGCCGCTCGCGAGATGAAGGATCGCGTGGGCCGTTTGATGGGCCAAGCGGTCGAGGGGATGCCGTGGCTTGGCACATTCCACTCCATCTGCGTGAAGCTGCTGCGCCGTCACGCCGAACTCGTGGGTCTGAAGTCGAATTTCACGATTCTGGACACGGACGACCAGATTCGCCTGCTGAAGCAACTTCTCAAGGCCTACAACATTGACGACAAACGCTGGCCGGCCCGTCAGCTGTCTGGCGTGATCGGCCATTGGAAGAATCGCTGCTGGCTGCCCGACCAGGTGCCAGGGGGGGAGGCTGCCGCATTCAATAACCGCGGGATCGAACTTTACAAAGCCTATCAGCAGCGCCTGCGCGAGCTGAACGCCGTCGATTTCGACGATCTGTTGCTGCACATGGTCACGATCTTTCAGCAGCATGCCGATGTGCTCGAGCAGTACCAACGCTGGTTCCGCTACATTCTGGTGGACGAGTATCAGGATACCAACGTGGCCCAGTACCTGTGGCTGCGGCTCTTGGCGCAAGGGCACCGGAACATCTGCTGCGTAGGGGATGACGACCAGTCGATCTACGGCTGGCGTGGGGCCGAGGTCGGCAACATTCTGCGGTTTGAAAAGGATTTCGACGGCGCCCATGTGGTGCGTCTGGAGCAGAACTACCGCTCGACGCCCCATATTCTGGCCGCCGCATCTAATGTGATCCGCGGCAACGAATCCCGTCTGGGCAAAGAGTTGTGGACCGACAAGGACGAGGGCGAAAAAGTCCGTCTGATTGGTCATTGGGACGGCGACGAAGAGGCTCGCTGGATTGGCGAGGAAATTGAAGCGCTTCAGCGCGGCACTCGTGGCCTACGCCCATATTCCTTGGACGAAATGGCGATTCTGGTCCGTGCTTCCCACCAGATGCGCGGGTTCGAAGACCGTTTTCTGACGATTGGCCTGCCTTATCGTGTCATCGGCGGCCCGCGCTTCTACGAGCGGCAGGAAATTCGCGATGCCATGGCCTATTTCCGCGTGGTGACGTCGAATGATGACGATCTGGCTTTTGAGCGGATTGTGAACACGCCGAAGCGCGGTCTTGGCGATAAGGCGCAGCAGAATATCCAGCAAACTGCGCGGCACCATGGGGTGTCCTTGGTCGAAGGTGCGCGGATCTTGCTGGACGAGAAGGGTATCGGTGGCAAAGGTGCCAAAGAGCTGCGCATCTTGCTCGATGGGATCGAGCGCTGGTCCGAGGTTGCTCGCACGCACACCAGCCGCGCTGTTCTTGACGACGATGAGGCGGTGATCGACGACGGCGGCGCGCGCACCTCCATGACTCATATGGAGCTGGCCGAAATCATTCTGGATGAGTCCGGCTACACAGCGATGTGGCAAAACGACAAAACGCCCGAGGCGCCAGGCCGATTGGAAAACCTGAAGGAACTGGTGAAGGCGCTGGAAAGCTTCGAAAACCTGCAGGGGTTTTTGGAGCATGTTAGCCTCGTCATGGACAACGAGTCTGATGCCGAGGGGGCAAAGGTGTCGATCATGACTCTGCACGCTGCCAAGGGTCTGGAGTTTCCAGCCGTGTTCTTGCCCGGTTGGGAGGATGGCCTGTTTCCGTCCCAGCGGGCGATGGATGAAAGCGGTCTGAAGGGCCTCGAGGAAGAGCGCCGTCTTGCCTATGTTGGAATCACCCGCGCCGAAGAGATTGCAACCATTAGCTTTGCGGGCAATCGCCGAGTCTATGGACAATGGCAGAGCCAGATGCCCTCTCGGTTTGTCGATGAATTGCCAGAGGAACATGTCGAGGTGCTTACCCCGCCTGGTCTATATGGCGGCGGGTATGGCGCGGCCAGTCCCATGTCGTCCCGTCTGGATGAGCGGGCCGCAAGCGCAGATGCGTATAATTCCCCCGGTTGGAAGCGCTTGCAGGAGCGCAGCGGGAGCCGTCCCGTCAGTCAACCACGCGAGTCCCGCGCACCGGTGATAGATGCGCAGGCCATCAGCAGTCACACGGTCGGCGAGCGTGTGTTCCACCAGAAATTTGGCTACGGTGAAATCATTGGGATTGAGGGCGATAAATTGGAGATCGCTTTTGACAAGGCCGGAACCAAGAAGGTCGTCGCCAAATTCGTGACGACACCGAACGACATCCCGTTCTAATGTGCCGCAGATCGGTACGTTATTGAGGTCGCCTTCGGGCGGCCTTTTTCATTTTCTGAAGTGAAAAATAAAAAAGCGGTGGCGCCAGGGAGGAGGAGAGGCGCCACCGCTAAAATACAGATGCTGCAGGGAGGAGGAGAGCAGCCTCTGATTTCGAATTAGGGTGCGGCGATATCCAGGGAGGAGGAGAGGATATCGCCGCTGATCTACAGAATGCTCAGGGAGGAGGAGAGAGCATCCTGATCTCAAATTTGATGCGGCAACACTCAGGGAGGAGGAGAGAGTGTTGCCGCTGATAACAGACGCCGCAGGGAGGAGGAGAGCGGCTATCTGAACCTTGTTGGGTTGGCGGTGGACCAAAGGGAGGAGGACGTCACCGCCAGATCACAGATGCGAGGGAGGATCGCACCTGAAATCGAATTCTTAGACAGCGCCGTAGCGCTCGTTTGCTGCGGCGATCGCCACGCCCATGATCTGTGACCGGTGCATGCCTAGGTCTGCCAGCTCGCGACCGGACAGAGCGTTCAACTCTTTCACAGTCTCGCGGATCAGCATCTGACGAGCGATCTTTGCTTTCAGGGTGTCAAAGAAACCGGTTACACCGTTTTTCTGAGCGCCCTGTGCGCGGATGTCTGATGCGTATGCCATTGGTACAGCCTTCAACTTTGAACTTCTTTCGAGTGGCGTCCCTTCGAGTGGTGCTCGTCTGGATGTGTGCCGCTCTGTTGATACTGAATGTACGCTAATGCTGCAGATGCACAATCCCGCGAAGGTTCAAGGCCGCTATGCAATTCGTGCATGCCTATTTTGCCCATGAATTGGGCGGATTTTTGATCAAGAGGGCTTGTTTTCAGCAGCTCTTGTTTGTGGTTCCGCTAACATCACCCAGCAAGCTGGCATGCGCTCAGCGTATGGCACGGCCTTTAAAATATGTGGAATTCCCATACATTTAGCCGTGATCCCACTATTTCGGGGGAGGCGGTATGGGGCGCGTGCAAGCTGGGAACGCGTCATTTTCGGCTTTTTCGGATTCGAAGCCACCCCTCTTTTAGGTGTGTGGCGAAAACAACACAGGCGTCTGTGGCGCGGGCATCTGGCCGTGATTCCATGGATTGCCGGTGTGCAGTGATGGACGGGAGCGAGTCGGCGATGTGACCCCGTGCTTAGTCGGGCGCGCCGATGGGCTAAGATGGGAAACAGGGCAGAATGCCAGCCGGTGCCATGCGATCCCACCACGGACCACTTCGACGCGCCTTCTGAGGAGCCGAGTTCGGCGTCTCTCTGAAGCATATATATAGAGAGCGCGCTCCAAAGTGCCGAAAAGTGGGGTTCGGCCCCACACCGCGCGATTTGGCGATGGCGATTCCATGGGAAATCGTGGGACTGGATTTGGGACGCTATGGAAATTGCCCAGATTCACGGCCAATCGAGAGCCCGTGATCAAAGAGATCCACTTTTTTAGGCGCGTATCTGGCGCGTTTATCCACAGAGAACTGCGAAGAACGGCGCGTATCTATGGGAATCGACTGAAAATTCCAGAATCTAGGTCTCGTACCGCCATGGGACTGCATGGTCCGAAGGCCTGACTTACGGGTGAATGGAATCACAAACACGCGCGATTCCGTGAGTCCGTGGAACTTATGCCCGATTTGTTGCCCAAACTTTCGATAATCCTGAAAGTTTTTTTGGCAATTTTGCGGCAAACTTATCCACACAGCGGAAGTCTAGATGATGTGTCCGAAGCTGTGTATCGCGCCTATATATTCCCGTTTTGAGAGATTCAGCTTCGCAAAATGAGAGAAGAGCTGACACTTATCCACACGGGTAGGTGGGGTGGTTCCCCAAAAAAACCGTTGATTACCATGATTTCCCATGGCATCCCTAAGTCACAAGATGAGAACGGGCAAATAAAGGGACGACAAAAGATCCCGAAAAGGCTCAGGCAGTTTCATACAGGCACCCCGCTTTCATCAAAATAGATCCGGCTGGTGGGCAGTATACATCCCCCCAGGTGGCTTGCACAGCCGGACACCCAGTAATGGGACGAGGGGCGGCGGGTTGAGCAGTGGCAGACGCTCAACCCGCCGTTTTCGTTCCAGCACCCGATAAACCAAAAACGACCTGGGGACGGAGCGGGCAGTGAGCCAACAGTGGTTCATAGGCGAGAGCCACCACAAGGTGGATACGAAAGGTCGGGTCTCTATTCCCGCTGCCTTCCGTAAAGTGCTTGCCGCTGGCGATCCCGAATTCTCCGAAGGGGCAAACCCGCAGGTCGTTGTTGTCTACGGTGACGAGCGCCGTAATTATCTTGAGTGCATGACCATCAAGGCCATGAACAAGATCCAGCGCAAAATGCTGAAAATGCCCCCCGCGAGCCCACAGCGCCGCGCTTTGCAGAAGATGTATTCGACCCAAGCTCTGGTAACGTCTGTGGACGAGACCGGTCGTCTGGTGTTACCCGCCAAGCTCCGCAACAAAATCGGCATCAGCAATGAGGCCGTGTTTGCCGGCACAGGCGAGAACTTCCAGATCTGGAGCACCGAGACCTACGAGATCGAAAACGGCCTGGTGACAGGCGACGACGACTTCGATCCGGACCTCGATCCGTCTCACTACCTGTTCGGCGACGACGAAGACGAGGAATAATCAGATGTCGCAGGACACCCAGACTGGCGCCCCGCATATTCCGGTACTGATCCGGCCTTTGATTGCGGCGGTTGCGCCGGTGTCCGGCGTGTGGCTGGACGGCACCTTTGGGGCAGGGGGATACACCCGCGAACTGCTGGCCGCAGGTGCGGACAAAGTGTACGGCGTTGATCGTGATCCCTTGGCCCATGAAATGGCGCAGAAGTGGGTTGGCGAGTATGACGGGCGCATCGAGCTGGTGCGCGGCACGTTTTCCCGCCTTGATGAATACGCGCAGGATCTGGATGGTGTGGTGCTGGACCTTGGGGTCAGTTCCATGCAACTCGATTTGGCAGAACGCGGTTTCAGCTTTATGCGTGACGGGCCGCTCGATATGCGGATGTCTCAGGACGGACCCAGCGCGGCGGATTTGGTGAACGAAGCCAGCGAAGCCGAACTTGCCGATATTATATACCTGTTTGGAGAAGAGCGTGCCTCGCGCCGTATCGCCAAGGCGATTGTCAATGCCCGCACGCTTGAGCCCATCACCACGACCCTGCGCCTGACCGAAATCGTCGAAAGCTGCCTGCCACGCCCGAAACCCGGACAGGCCCATCCCGCCACGCGGACCTTCCAGGCCCTGCGGATTGCGGTGAACGACGAATACGAAGAGCTGTTGGGTGGTTTGATGGCCGCTGAACGGGCGCTGAAGCCCGGTGGCAAGCTGGCGGTTGTGACCTTTCATTCGATCGAGGACCGGATCGTCAAACGCTTCCTGACCCAAGCGTCGGGTGGGGGCGGACGGGCGAACCGTTACGCGCCCGAGACGGAACAGCCAAAAGAACGTTTCAAATTGACGCCTCGCAAGGCGATCGCCCCCGATTCAGAAGAGTTAAAGATCAACCCGCGGGCCCGCTCGGCCAAGCTGCGTGTGGCCATGCGGACCGAGGCAGAGGCTGGCGCTATCGATGAAGATGCCCTCGGCCTGCCGCGACTGAAGAGGAACGGATAGAATGCGCACCCTGTTCGGGATTCTGACGGCTGTTGTTGTGATTGGCTTGGCCTACTGGGCTTATGGCGAAAACTATCGCACCCAAGATGCCTTGGCCGAGTCCCGCAAGGTGAGTAACGAGATTGAGGCCGCGCGCTCGCGTCTGGCGGTGTTGCGCGCGGAATGGGCCTATTTGAACCGTCCCGACCGTCTGCGCGATTTGGCAGAGCTGAACTTTGACAGCCTTGGTTTGCTGCACATGACGGCTGACCATTTTGGCGAGATTTCAGAAATCGCTTATCCCGTTCCTGTGAACCCTTTGTTCGATGAACCTGTAGAGCTGTCCAGCGACCAACTGGAGATGATGCAATGATCCGCACGCCTCTGCGCCCCTTGGCCCGAATTCTTGAAGCTCGCGACAAAGGCGAGAATCCCGACGCGATCGAACGCGAGAACCTGCGCCTGCGTCACGAACAGATGCGGGATAAAATGCGCGGCCGTGCCGAAAGCCGTCTGCTGGTCATGGGTATTCTGTTCTTCTGTGGGTTCTTGATGGTGGGCACGCGCATGGCGCTTTTGGCCTCGACCGATCCAGAAGAGCCCCAAGCCACTGTGCGCTCGGCGCAGATTGTGTCTCAGCGCGCTGATATTGTGGACCGCGAAGGGCGCATTTTGGCGACCAACATGCAGACCAACCACCTGTATGCGCATCCGCAGGACATGGTGGATCCGGTGCATACGGCCAAAGAACTCGTCAAGATTTTTCCCGAGTTGAAAGAAGAGCGTCTGCTCAAAGATTTCACCGGCAAACGCAAATTCCTGTGGATTCGCCGCCAGTTGAGCCCCGAGCAGGTGCAGGCGGTGCATGACATTGGCGAACCGGGCCTGAACTTTGGCCCCCGTGAAACCCGCCTGTACCCAAATGGCTCGATCGCCAGTCATATTCTTGGCGGCGCGTCCTACGGGCGTGAAGGCGTAGCCTCGGCCGAGGTTGTGGGCATTGCAGGTGTGGAAAAGGTTTACGACGAATTTCTGCGTGATCCGTCCAATGGCAGCCAGCCTCTGCAGCTTTCGTTGGACCTGACCGTTCAGGCCGCAGCGGAAAAGGTGCTTGAGGGCGGCATGATGCTGATGAATGCCAAGGGCGCGGCCGCTGTCGTGATGGACATCAAGACTGGCGAACTGATCAGCCTTGTCAGTCTGCCTGATTTTGACCCGAACAACCGCCCCGTGCCGCTGACCAAAGGGTCTGCTGGGGACAGTCCGCTCTTTAACCGTGCGGTTCAGGGCGTGTATGAGCTGGGCTCGACCTTCAAACTCTTTGCCGCCGCGCAGGCGCTGGAACTGGGTCTGGTCACGCCAGAAACCAAGCTCGACACCAAAGGTCCGCTGCGTTGGGGCCGTTTCCGGATCCGCGACTTCCACAACTATGGCTCGCAACTGAGCGTGACCGAGACCATCGTAAAGTCGTCAAACATCGGTACCGCGCGGTTGGCGCTGCTGATCGGGACCGAACGGCAGAAGGACTTCCTTGACCGTTTGGGTCTGCTCGACAAGCCCACGGTTGAAATCCTCGAGGCCTCGGGCGCGAAGCCTCTGACCCCGAAAAAGTGGTCGGAACTGTCGTCTCTGACCATCAGCTATGGTCACGGTCTGTCTGTCTCGCCCGTGCATCTGGCGGGGGCTTATGCCAGCGTGCTGAATGGGGGCACACGGGTGAACCCGACCTTGCTGAAACAATCCGGACCCCAGAATGGCGAACGCATCGTGTCCGAGCGCACTTCGGCGCAGGTGCGGTCGATGCTGCGTCAGGTGGTGACCAAAGGCACCGCCAGTTTCGGCGAAGTGCCCGGCTACGCGGTTGCGGGCAAAACCGGCACTGCGGACAAGCCCAAGCCCACCGGCGGCTATTACAAGGACAAGGTCATCGCGACTTTTGCCAGCGTCTTTCCCGCCCATGATCCGAAATATGTGGTCATTGTTACCTTGGACGAACCCGAAGACCGCATGAGCGACGAACCCCGCCGCACCGCTGGCTGGACGGCCGTTCCCGTGGCGGCAGAACTCATCGGTCGCATTGCTCCGCTCATGGGGCTGCGACCCGAAGTTGAACCCGCTGCCGTAGGTGAGGTAACACTCGCCTCACATTGATCGGTCGAAAGGCATTTCTGGGTTATGGATGTTGTTAAAACACTGGCACAATTGGGATTGACCGCCCGAGGAGGCCAAGAAGCGCGAGTCACCGGATTGACGGTCGATAGTCGCGCTGTCGCAGCGGGGAACCTGTTTGCCGCACTTCCGGGTGTCAAAGTCCATGGGGCCGAGTTCGTGGCCACAGCCTTGGGGGCAGGGGCCAGCGCCATCCTGACTGACGCCGTCGGCGCCGAGATTTGCGAAGCGGATGTGCGTGCCGCGGGCGCCGCGCTGATCGTGACCGAAGAGCCACGCGCGGCGCTGTCCTATGCCGCTGCGCTTTGGTTCGAAAAGCAGCCAGAGACCATTGTTGCGGTCACGGGGACCAACGGGAAAACATCTGTCGCGTCCTTTACCCGCCAGATTTGGCAGGCTCTGGGTGTGCCAGCGGTTAATCTGGGAACCACGGGTGTTGAGGGCGATTGGGAGTACCCGCTGCACCACACGACGCCAGAGCCGATTACGTTGCACCGTGCGCTGGCAGGGGCCGCCGCCGAAGGCATCACCCACGCCGCAATGGAGGCCAGCAGCCACGGTTTGGACCAGCGCCGTCTGGATGCTGTGCGGCTGAAGGCTGCGGGCTTTACCAACTTCACCCAGGACCATCTGGATTATCACCACACCTTCGAAGAGTACTTTGCCGCCAAGGCTGGCCTCTTTGACCGCGTGTTGCCCGAAGAGGGCACCGCCGTGCTGAATATCGACGATCCCAAAGTCGCCGAGTTCGCCGAGTATCTGCTAGACGAGGGGCGCTGTGTGATCACCGTGGGCCGCCACGATGACGCGGACCTCGAGATTACCGCGCAGCGCTTTGATGGCACGGGGCAGGAGTTGCGGCTGAGCTATGACCATCAGGTTGCTCTGGTTCGCTTGAACCTGATCGGCGGGTTTCAGGCCGAAAACGTGCTGATTGCGGCGGGGCTGGTCATGGCCACCGGCGTTGGGTTTCAGGATGTCAGCAACGCGCTGTCCCGCCTGACCACTGTGCGCGGCCGGATGCAATTGGCCGCCACGCGGGACAATACGGCATCAGTCTTTGTGGATTACGCGCACACCCCCGACGCGGTGGCCAAGGCTTTGGCAGCCATGCGCCCGCATGTCATGGGGCGGGTTGTGGCGATCATCGGGGCTGGTGGCGACCGTGATAAAACCAAGCGCCCCTTGATGGGCGAAGCGGCGGCCAAGAATGCGGATGTTGTCTTTGTCACTGACGATAACCCCCGCAGCGAAGACCCCGCCACCATCCGCGCCGAAGTCATGGCCGGTTGCCCGAATGCGATCGAAGTCGGTGACCGCGCCGAAGCGATTTTGCGGGCGGTGGATATGCTCCAACCCGGCGACGCGCTGCTGATCGCGGGCAAGGGGCACGAGCGGGGGCAGATTGTGGGCGATGTGACCTATCCCTTTGATGACGTTGAACAAGCCAGCCTTGCGGTGTCGGTGCTGGATGGGAAAATGGTATGAGTATGACTGCGCCTCTTTGGACCTCTGACGATGCGGCTGCGGCCACTGGCGGGCGGGCTCCTGTGCCGTTCACCGTGGAGGGCGTGTCGATCGACACCCGCACCCTGAAACGCGGCGATCTGTTCGTGGCGCTTAAGGCGGCGCGCGACGGTCACGATTTCGTCGGCCAAGCTTTGGCGGGCGGGGCGGCCGCGGCGCTGGTGACCCATGTGCCAGAAGGCGTGCCCGAGGATGCGCCGCTTTTGATCGTGGACGATGTGCTGACCGCTTTGGAAGACTTGGGCAAAGCCGCCCGTGCGCGTACCAAGGCGCGCGTGGTTGGCGTGACCGGATCGGTGGGCAAAACATCCACCAAGGAAATGCTGCGCACGGTTCTGTCGGGGCAGGGCAAGGTCCACGCCGCCGAGGCCAGCTATAACAACCACTGGGGCGTGCCCTTAACCTTGGCGCGGATGCCTGCGGATAGCGATTTCGCCGTGATCGAGATCGGCATGAGCAACCCCGGGGAAATCGCCCCTCTGGCCAAGATGGCGCGTCCTCATGCGGTGATTGTGACCATCGTGGCCCCATCCCACTTGGCTGCGTTTGAAAGCCTAGAGGGAATCGCCCACGAGAAAGCTTCGATCATTGATGGGCTGGAGCCGGGCGGGACGGCGATTCTGAACGGGGATTTGCCGACCTCTGATATTCTGGTCGCTAAGGCCAAGGAAGCTGGCGCGGTTCTGCGGACATTTGGTGAAAGCAAGGGCTGCTTCGCGCGCCTTCTGGATGTGCAATATGCGGATGAGACGACCGTGGCGACGGCCCGCACATGGCGCACGCCGGTGCTGTACAAGGTGCACGCGCCAGGGCGGCATTTCGCGATGAATGCGCTGTCGGTACTGACGCTGGTGCAGAACTGGAAACTCGACCGCGCGGTGGCGCTGTCCGATCTGGCGCGCTGGCAGCCCGTCCAAGGACGCGGGGCCCGCGAGCCGATCCATCTGGATCCCGTGGACAACCGTCAAGTCTTTGATCTGATTGACGAAAGTTACAACGCCAACCCCGCCTCTTTGGGTGCCGCTCTCGAGGTGCTGGCGACCGCCACCACCCACAATGACGTCGGCCGGTTCAGCAAGGGACGCAAGATCGCGATTCTTGGGGATATGGGCGAGTTGGGGGTCACAGCCGAAGACTTGCACCAAGGCATTGCCGATCTGCCGACCATGGACGGCGTGGACAAGGTGCACTGCGTTGGCCCCCTGATGCGCCACCTGTGGGAGGCGCTGCCCCCCGCCAAACAGGGTATTCACACGGACACCGCCGACAAGATGGCGACCAAGGCCCGCAGCCTCGTGGATGCGGGGGACGTGGTCATGGTTAAAGGCTCGAACAGTATGCGCCTGCGTCTCGTGGTTGACGCCCTGAAGAAACTGGGCCATCCCGCCGCCCAACCGGATCAAGAGGACTCCTGATGCTGTATTGGCTCACCCTGCTGTCGGATGGCGGCGACTTTTTCAACCTGTTCCGATATATCACGTTCCGCGCGGGTATGGCTTTTGCGACGGCTCTGATCTTTGGCTTCGTGTTTGGCAAACCGCTGATCAACGTCCTGCGTAAGCGTCAGGGCAAAGGTCAGCCGATCCGCGATGACGGCCCCGAGGGGCACTTTTCCAAGGCCGGTACGCCAACCATGGGCGGTCTGCTGATTGTGGGCGCGCTGCTCTTCTCGACCCTTCTGTGGGCGCGTTTGGACAATGCGTTCGTCTGGATCGTGCTGTTTGTCACCATGGGCTTTGGTCTGATTGGCTTTGCCGATGATTACGCCAAGGTCAGTAAACAGAACACAAACGGGGTGCCCGGCAAGGTCCGCTTGGGCCTTGGGTTCCTGATCGCGCTGTTCGCGTCTGTCTGGGCCAGCTATTACCATCCGGCGGAATTGACCAACCAACTGGCACTGCCGGTCTTTAAGAATACCCTTGTAAACTTGGGCTATCTCTTCATCCCGTTCGCGATGATCGTGATTGTGGGCTCCGCCAATGCGGTGAACCTGACCGATGGTCTGGATGGTCTGGCGATCATGCCGGTGATGATCGCGGCGGGCACCTTGGGCGTGATTGCCTATGCTGTGGGCCGCGTCGACTTTACCGAATACCTTGAGGTGCACTACGTGCCCGGCACCGGTGAAATCCTCATATTTGTCATGGGGTTGATTGGCGGCGGTCTGGGCTTCCTGTGGTATAACGCGCCGCCTGCGGCTGTGTTCATGGGCGATACCGGTTCGCTGGCTTTGGGCGGCGCACTGGGCGCGATTGCGGTGTCGACCAAGCACGAGATTGTTCTGGCGATTGTGGGTGGCCTGTTCGTGGTCGAGGCGTTGTCGGTGATCATTCAGGTCCTGTACTTCAAGCGGACGGGCAAGCGGGTGTTCCTGATGGCGCCCATTCACCACCACTATGAAAAGAAGGGTTGGGCCGAGCCGCAGATCGTGATCCGGTTCTGGATCATCGCTCTGATCCTGGCCATGATCGGTCTCGCGACGCTCAAGGTTCGCTAAAATAACGTCTGGCCTGCGTATGGTTTACGTATGGCACACGTCATGACATCGCGCCCCCTCTGGACCGGAGGGGGCGTTTTCGTTAGCGGTGGAGCGAACGGATTTATGAGGTGTTCACGATGATCCCTGTGCGCGGTGTAGACGGTCAGACAATTGCGGTTCTGGGTTTGGGACGGTCGGGGATGACCGCGGCCAAGGCCCTGCGCGAAGGCGGGGCCACGGTGCTGGTTTGGGACGACAACGACGCCGCCCGCGAAGGGGCCGAGACCGAGGGGTTCGAGGTCCGGCAGTTCACCAAGCAGGGCGGTTTCGACGGGGTCGATCTGTTGATCGTCAGTCCCGGCATTCCGCATCTCTATCCGACCCCGAACAAAGTGATCGCGGCGGCGATGGCGGCCATGGTGCCGGTGGATAATGACATCGGGCTGTTCTTCCGCTCGCTCGCGCTGGATGGGTGGGAGGAGCTGGACACGCCGCCCCGTGTGGTGGCGGTCACGGGCTCGAACGGGAAGTCGACCACCAGCGCGCTGATCCATCACATCCTGACCAATGCGGGCAAACCCGCGCAGCTGGCGGGCAACATTGGCCGCGGGGTTCTGGATATCGATCCGCCCGAGGATGGCGAGGTCATTGTGCTGGAGCTGTCCAGCTATCAGACCGATCTGGCGCGGGCCCTGACGCCGGATATCGCGGTGTTCACCAACCTGTCGCCCGACCATCTGGACCGCCACGGTGGGCTCGGGGGCTACTTCGCGGCTAAGCGCCGGTTGTTCGCCGAGGGCGGGCCGGATCGCGCTGTGGTGGGTGTGGATGAACCCGAAGGGCTGTATCTGGCGAACCAGCTATCCACGGGGCCGACCGATGACCGGGTGATCCGCATCTCTTCGGGGCAGAAGCTGTCGGGGCCGGGATGGTTCGTGTTCGCCCGCAAAGGGTTCCTGACCGAATGGCGCAAGGGCCGTCAGGTCACCAGCATCGATCTACGCGATGTCGCGGGTCTGCCGGGCGCGCACAACCACCAGAATGCTTGTGCAGCCTATTCGGTGTGCCGGTCGCTGGGGCTGGCGCCACGTGTGATTGAAGAGGGGTTCAAGACCTATGGCGGCTTGCCCCATCGCTCGCAGGTGCTGGGCGAGAAGGACGGGGTGATATTCGTCAACGACTCCAAGGCGACCAACGTGGATGCGGCGGCCAAGGCTCTGGGCGCGTTCCCCAAGGTGCGCTGGATCTGCGGCGGGCTCGAGAAAGAGGGCGGCTTGGGCGGTCTGACGGATCAGTTTGGCCACGTGGTCAAAGCCTATGTCATCGGGCGCGAGGCGGCAGAGTTCGCCCTAAAGCTGGACGGCGTGGACAAGGAAATCTGCACGACCATGGAGGTCGCTGTGGCCAAAGCCGCGGCAGAGGCCGAGGCGGGCGAGGTCGTGCTGCTGGCGCCTGCTTGCGCCAGTTTCGATCAGTACAACAGCTTTGAAAAACGCGGCGAGGATTTCGCCGCGCAGGTGGCCAAGGTTCTGTCCTAGGTCACTGCGCGCGGCGGAAGGCTGCCAAGAGCCCGTTCTGGACGGCGTCGAAATGCACGACGCCGACTTGGGCGGGCACCTCTGTCAGGCCAAGGAGGCGCGCGACGGCGAAACGGTGCATGCCGCCACCCGAGCGGATGGCGCGACCGTTGCGGTCGATGTGCACGAAGATGCCCCCATGCTCGCGCCGGAAGTAGTCGGGCAGCGCATTCTTGGGCAGCAGTTTGCCGGTGCGGCTGGCCTCGTCATACAGGCGGTCCATGCGGTCATAGCGGGCGCGCAGTTCTTCGACCGTGTGGCAGTCGTCAGCCATGCCCTTTTCCGCGATGTCGCGGCTCAGTTTCGCGAATAGCGCGGTTTGCTCCCACGGGACGCCGTCGAGGAAGTGCTGCTCGATCGCTTCTTCCTTGATGTTATGGGGCAGGGGGGCAACGCTCTGGTCCCAATCGCCGGTCGCGATCCGGCCGCTGTCCTTGCGGCGGAACTTTGGTGCGCCTTGCTTTGGGTTCGGCACATAGCGGTGGGTGACCGCACGGGGATCAATGTAGATGCATTCGTCGCTCAGCGGCGCCGCCGCGCCAAAGGACACGCGGTTGCGGAAATCGCGAAACGCCTTGCGCGGGACTTGGGCGCGCAGAGACCGCAAGAGGTTCTGCGGCTGAAGAGGGGGATGAATCGCGCGGGGCATCGAGGAACCTGGCTGAACTTAAACAAGACCCAAACATAAAGCTTCTCGCACCTGCGGCAAAGTGCAGTGGTGCACATACCTGTCATGAAAACGACGCAAGTGTGTAACATTGATGTTACTTGCCAATAGGATGTGCGTGATCTCGGCCGAAGGTATCTTTGGTGTAGTTTTTCTGGGAAATGAGGCCGCGTGGGGCGGTGGGTTCAGCTGCGCGAGAAGCGTAGGAGGCCAGCGAGGGGCGACGCGCTGCGGCTGTCAGAGGGATGCTGCTGGCCGTTGGACACGGGGACCTCTGGGAAATCAAAGGGGCTGAGGCCGTCGATGCAGGCGGCGTTCACCCCGTATTCGTTGGGGTTCGAACGGCGCTGGTGGTGGGTGTAGATGCCGCAATGCTTGCAGAAGTAGTGCTGCGCCGTGCCCGTGTTGAAGGTATAGAGGGTCAGATCCTCGGCGCCTGTGGTGATGGTGATCCCATCCAGCGGGGCGGTCAGGGCGACCGCGCCGCGCATGGCGCAGAACGAGCAGTCGCAGCGGCGGGCCGTGCTGAGCCCGTCCGCAAGTTGGACGGTAAACCGCACGGCGCCGCAATGACAGCGGGCGCTGAGCGGTTTGGTCCAGTCAGCCACCGGTATGACTCATGTGGCGGGTCATCTGGCCCGCGACGGTCTGGCGGGAGTAGTCGAAGTCGTGGCCCTTGGGCTTGAGCTTGATGGCGTCGCGGATCGCGTTTTCCAAGAGCGCGTCGTTGTCGGACATCCGCAGAGGCGCGCGCAGGTCGGCGCGGTCCTCTTGGCCCAGACACATGAACAATTCGCCGGTGCAGGTCAGGCGCACACGGTTGCAGCTTTCGCAGAAGTTATGGGTCAGAGGGGTGATGAAGCCGATTTTCTGGCCGGTTTCCTCGATCCGGACATAGCGGGCGGGGCCGCCGGTGCGTTCGGTCAGGTCGGTCAGAGTGTAGCGTTCGGCCAGCTGGCGGCGCAGGTCCTTGAGTGACCAGTATTGGTCAAGGCGGTCCTCGTTCCCGAGATCGCCCATGGGCATAACCTCGATCCATGTGAGGTCCATGTCGCGGCTGGCGCACCATTCGACGATGTCGAACAGTTCGGGCTCGTTAAAGCCCTTGAGCGCGACGGCGTTCAGCTTGACCCGCAGGCCGGCCTTTTGCGCCGCATCAATGCCGCGCAGCACTTGGGGCAGGCGGCCCCAGCGGGTCACATCCGCGAATTTCTGTTCGTCCAGCGTATCAAGCGAGACATTCACGCGGCGCACGCCAGCGGCGTATAGGTCATCTGCGAACCGTTCCAGCTGCGAGCCGTTGGTGGTTAGGGTCAGTTCCTTGAGCGCGCCCGACTCGAGGTGGCGGGACATGCTGTTAAAGAACTTCATGATGTCGCGCCGGACCAGCGGTTCTCCGCCGGTGATGCGCAGCTTTTCGACCCCGAGACGGACGAATGTGGAACACAGTCTGTCCAATTCCTCGAGCGTGAGGAGTTCTTTCTTGGGCAGAAAGGTCATATTCTCGGCCATGCAGTACACGCAGCGGAAATCGCAACGGTCCGTGACGGAAACCCGCAGGTAAGAGATCGCGCGCTGGAATGGGTCTATCAGTGGTGCTGTCATAAGCGTAGAACCTAGGGGTGGCCTGCTGGTTGGGCAAGACAATTGGTTGCCAGAATAACAGAATATAATGTCGAGAGGTGGAGAGCAGAATGAACAAGTTTTTGATGAGCGCCATTGCAGGTGTGCTGCTTGCGGGCTGTACCTCTGAGCAGTTTGCTGGAGTCAAAGATCGTGTGGGCGATTTCAATCCCCTGCGCCGCGGGCAGGAACTGGACGCGCAAATCCAGAATGACGCGCCGATGCAGACCGTCGCAGGCAGCGCCATCCAGCCTGCGCCGAGCGTGGCGACCAGCGTGATCTCTCCGCCTGCGAACGCGCGGACGGCGGCGGATTATGACACCGCCACCCCCGCGCAAAAGGCGGCTGCGGTCGGGTCCGGCCAGACCGCCAGCAAGGGCCAGTATCTGGGAACGCAGACCGTGTCCTTGGGGGATCCGCAAGAGGCGGGAATCTGGGTGAAGACGAGCCTTGTCTCTTCGACCCGGCCGGGGACGGTGAAGCTGAAGGATGGCGCGAATGTGCTGGTGGACCTGCGGCCGCTGGACGGATCGGGGTCGGCGCAGATTTCGCTTTCGGCTTTGCGTCTGCTTGGGTTGGGTCTGACATCCTTGCCCGAGGTCGAGATTTATACCCGCTGACGGGATTTGAGTATTTTCAGCAAAAAGAAGGCCCTGGCAGCGCGAACTGCGGGGCCTTTTGTCTGTTTGGTGAATTTGCAAAGTGGCTGTAGGCTGTCGGCACCGGGATATGTCTGAATCGTTTTTATAAGGACGTCAGAGATGGACAGATCAAAGGTGCTGCGTGCGCTGGCTGTTGTTGTGGCCAGTGTGTCCGGAACCGCTGCGGCGGCGGAGTTTTCATTCAGTTTTGATTGGGGCGGGATCCCGTCCTGCACGACGGGGCGGCCGAATACGGTGCCCAATCCGGTGTTCGACCTGAAGGATGTGCCTGCGGGGACCACGTGGATTCACTTTAAGCTCGTGGACAAGGATGTGCCGTCCTACAAACATGGGGGCGGCTGGGTGGCCTATACGGGGCAGTCGCAGATTGCGCCGGGGGCGTTTACCTACAAGTCGCCGTGCCCGCCCGGGGGCAGTCACACCTATGAGTGGACGGCGACCGCCAAAGCCAAGAAAAGTTCATTCGGCAAGGCGATCGCAAAGGCCAAAGCAGCGCGGGATTACCCGTAGGCCGGACCCTGTTGCGGGTCCAGCGCGGGGTTATTCGACAGTGACCGATTTCGCGAGGTTGCGGGGTTGGTCGACGTCTGTGCCCTTGGCGATGGCGGTGTGGTAGGCCAAGAGCTGCGCGGGCAGGGCATACAGGATCGGGGTCAGCACGGGGTCCACGTCGGGCATGGCGATGGTGCGCCAAGTGCCGTCCTGTGCTTCTTCGATGCCCTTTTTGTCGGTGATCAGCAGGACGCGGCCGTTGCGGGCCATGACCTCTTGCATGTTCGAGACGGTCTTGTCGAAGAGGCTGTCGCGCGGGGCCAGCACCACCACGGGCACTGTCTGGTCGATCAGCGCGATGGGGCCGTGTTTCAGTTCGCCCGAGGCATAGGCTTCGGCGTGGATGTAGCTGATTTCCTTGAGCTTTAGCGCGCCTTCCATCGCCAGCGGGAACATCAGGCCACGGCCAAGGAAGAGGATATCGGTCGCCTCGGCCAATTCGGCAGAGACCTCTTCGAAGCCATTGGTCTGGTTCAAGGCGTGGTTCAGGACGCCGGGCAATGCGCGCAGGTTGTTCAGGTGGGTGCCAAGCTCTGCGTCGCTGATGTGGCCGCGCTGGTGGCCAGCCCGCAGGGCGAGCAGGAGCAGAACGGTCAGCTGGCAGGTGAACGCCTTGGTCGAGGCGACGCCGATTTCGGTGCCCGCGAGGATGGGCAGAGCCACGTCGGATTCCCGCGCGATCGAGCTTTCGGGGACGTTGACGACCGACAGAATGGTGTCTGCCTTGCCCTTGCAATAGCGCAGTGCGGCGAGGGTGTCGGCGGTTTCGCCCGACTGGCTGACGAACAGGGCCGCGCTGCCTGCGGGCATCGGGGGTTCGCGGTAGCGGAACTCGGACGCGATGTCGATTTCGCAGGGCAGTTGGGCCAGCTGTTCGAACCAGTATTTGGCGGTGACACAGGCGTAATAGGCGGTGCCGCAAGCTACCATGGTCATGCGTGACATGGCGGTAAAGTCGATCTCTGGCAGGACAATGTCGGTGCCGTCGGTGGTCAGGTAGTGGGTCAGGGCGTCGCCGATGACGATGGGCTGTTCGGCGATTTCCTTGGCCATGAAGTGCTTGTGGCCGCCCTTGTCCACGCGGGCGCTGTCCATGGAAATGGTGCGGGTTTCGCGGTGGACCTGCTGGCCGCTCGCATCGCGGATTTCGGCGCCAGCGCGGGTGACGACGGCCCAATCGCCCTCTTCGAGATAGGTGATGCGGTTGGTCATCGGACCCAGCGCGATCGCGTCCGAGCCGACGAACATCTCGCCATCCCCGTGGCCGATGGCCAGAGGTGAGCCGAGGCGGGCGCAGATCAACAGGTCCTCTTCGCCTTCGAAGAGCAGGCAGAGGGCGAACGCGCCTTCGAGGCGGGCGATGGTGCTGGCCGCAGCCTCGCGCGGGGACTGGCCCTGATCCATGTACATGCGCACGAGGTGCGCGATGGTTTCGGTGTCGGTTTCCGTCTCGCAGACGATGCCGTGCGCCGAGAGTTCCAGACGCAATTCGCGGAAATTCTCGATGATGCCGTTGTGGACAACCGCCACGGGGCCCGAGCGGTGGGGGTGGGCGTTCACGACCGAGGGCGCGCCATGGGTGGCCCAACGGGTGTGACCGATGCCCGCCTTGCCGGTCAGGGGTTCGTGGACCAACAAATCCGACAGGTTGACCAGCTTGCCGACCGCGCGGCGGCGGCGCAGTTCGCCATTGTTGACGGTCGCGATGCCCGCGCTGTCATAGCCGCGGTATTCGAGACGGCGCAGCGCCTCGACCAGAATGGGGGCAACTTCGTGATTGCCAAGAACTCCGACGATTCCGCACATCAGTTGGTCTCCTTCTTGGCGGCTGCCTTTTTGGCGCGCAGCATATCCATGAGCTTGAACGCCATTTTGGGTTTGTTCACCTGTTTGGCGCGGCCAAGGGCCAGGGCACCGTCCTCCACATCCGTGGTGACGACAGAGCCGGAGCCGGTCATCGCGCCATGGCCCACGCGGACGGGGGCCACCAGCATGGTGCTGGACCCGATAAAGGCGTTTTCGCCGATCTCGGTGTGATGCTTGAAGAAGCCGTCATAGTTGCAGGTGATGGTGCCTGCGCCGATGTTGGTGCCTTTGCCGATGGTGGCGTCGCCGATATAGGTCAGGTGGTTGGCCTTGGCGCCTTCGCCGATCATGGCGTTTTTCACCTCAACAAAGTTGCCGATATGGGCGTGTTCGCTGATTTCCGCGCCAGGGCGCAGGCGGGCGTAGGGGCCGATGATCGCGCCGCGGCTGACATGGCAGCCCTCTAGGTGGCTGAACGCGCGGATGGTTGCGCCGGATTCAACGGTCACCTCGGGGCCAAAGACCACGTTGGGTTCGATGATGGTGTCGCGGCCCACGATGGTGTCGTGGGCAAAGAACACGGTTTCGGGCGCGGTCATGGTGATGCCGTTGTCCAGCATTTCGGCCCGCATTTTCGACTGGAATTCGGCTTCGGCCTCGGCCAGTTGGGCGCGGGTGTTGACGCCCATGGTCTCGGATTCCGCGCAAGTGACTGCTGTGGCGCTGCGGCCCGTGTCCCACGCCAGACCCACGATGTCGGTCAGGTAGTATTCGCCCGAGGCGTTGTCGTTGCCGACCTTGTCGATCAGGTCAAACAGTACCTCGGCCTTGGCGCAGACCACGCCGCTGTTGCACAGGGTGATGGCGCGCTCGGCCTCGGTCGCGTCCTTGAATTCGACGATGCGCTCTAGCTTGTCGCCGTTCATCACAAGGCGTCCGTAGCGGCCGGGATCGGCCGCCTCGAACCCCAAGATCACCACGTCATGGGCGCTGCGGGCCTGCACCATCTGTTCGATGGTGTCGGGGCTGATAAAGGGGGTGTCGCCGTACAGAACGATGGCGTCACCGGTGAAGCCCTCTAGCGCGGGGCGGGCTTGGGCGACCGCGTGGGCGGTGCCGAGCTGTTCGGTCTGTTCGGCAATCTGGATCTCGTCATCCCAGCGGCGGGCCGCCTCGGCCACCTGTGCGCCGCCGTGGCCCACAACAACCACCTGCCGCTCGGGCGCCAAAGCTGCGCCGGACTTCATCGCATGGACTAAAAGAGGAGCGCCCGCGACCTGATGAAGGACTTTCGGAAGGTCAGAGTTCATGCGGCTGCCTTGGCCGGCTGCCAGAACAATCAGTGCGGTGGACATAATTCATCCTGTAAATACAAATTCTTTTTGCGTTGTACCCGCATGATACTCCGACGCAAGTCAGGTTCTCATCAAAGTTCATTGCGAACCATGTCAAAGGGCGGCAAGGTGCCGCCGACAGGAGACTTTGCCCGATGCGTACAATCGTTTTTGATCTGGATGGCACCTTGGCCGATACAAGCGGCGATCTGATCGCAGCCGCGAATTTCTGCTTTGAACACATGGGGGTAGGGGCGCAACTGGACCCAGCGCTAGATCAGTCCACAGCATTTCACGGCGGCCGCGCTATGCTGCGGCTAGGGCTAGAGCGTTTGGGCCGTGCCGGTGACGAAGACGAAGTCAGCCGGCAGTACCCGCTGCTTTTGCAGGCATACGCGGACCGGATCGACGTTTTCACAACGCTTTACGATGGCGCGATGGACGCGGTCGAGCGGTTCCGCGCGGCGGGCGACCGTGTGACCATCTGTACGAACAAGCCCGAAGGACTGGCAGAGACGCTGCTGACGCGGCTTGGTGTGCGCGGGGCGTTCGATCATCTGATTGGCGCGGACACGCTGCCGGTGCGCAAACCTGACCCTGCGCCCTTGCGCGCTGCGATCGAGGGGGCGGGCGGGGCCATCAACCGCGCGGTCCTGATCGGGGACACAAACACAGACCGCCAATGTGCGGCAAATTTGGGGATTCCGGTGGTTCTGGTGACCTTTGGCCCGAATGGTCCGACGGTGGCAGATCTGAACCCAGAAGCACTGATCGGCCACTATGATGAACTTGATGCTGTCGTGGACCGCCTGATCCCGAGGGCCGCATGACCGAGGTCTTCACAGGTTCCTTCACCCAGCAAGAGCCCATCTGCGACGAGGGTATCGCTGCCGCAGTCGAGGTAATGCGCCACGGGCGTTTGCACCGCTACAACACCGCTGCAGGGGAAATTTCCCATACTGCTCTTTTGGAAGAGGAATTCGCGGCGCTGACCGGGGCGAAATACGCTCTGGCCGTGGCATCCGGTGGCTACGCCATCGGCGCGGCCCTGCGTGCGGCAGGGGTCCAGCACGGTGACCGCGTTCTGACCAACGCCTTCACTCTGGCGCCGGTGCCAGGGGCGATTGCCTCGGTCGGAGGCATCCCCGATCTGGTCGAAGTGACCGAGGATCTGGTGATCGACCTCGACCATCTGGAAACCAAGGCCGCAACGGGCCAGTCAAAGTATCTGCTCCTCAGCCACATGCGCGGCCATATCTGCGACATGGACCGGCTGATGGCGATTTGCACCGCCCACTGCATCACCGTGATCGAGGATTGCGCCCACACCATGGGCGCGACCTTCAAAGGCATCCAAAGCGGGCGCCATGGCTTGATCGGCTGCTACTCCACCCAGACCTACAAGCATATGAACTCTGGCGAAGGTGGCTTTCTGGTCACCGATGACGCCGAAACCATGGCCCGCGCGATCATTCTGTCGGGCTCTTACATGCTCTACGAACGCCACCGCGCTGCCCCACCGCCCGAGGTCTTTGAACGGGTCAAATACGTGACTCCCAATATCTCGGGCCGGATGGACAATCTTCGCGCGGCGATCCTGCGCCCGCAGATCGCGACCCTGCAAGACAGGATCAACGGCTGGAACACTCGCTACGCGCGCGTGGAAGTGGGCCTGTCGAACTGCCCCGGCCTGCGGACCATCCGTCACCACGCCGATGCGGTGCAAGTTGGGTCCTCGATCCAGTTTCTGCTGCCAGAGTGGCCCGCGGAGAAAATCACGGACCTGCTATTGCGTTGCGCCAAACGAGGCGTCGAACTCAAATGGTTCGGCAAGGCAGAGCCCATCGCTTTCACCAGTCGTTACGACAGTTGGAAATATTTCACCTCTGACAAATTACCCCTCACCGACCGCATACTTGCGGGTCTGGTCGATATGCGCCTGCCTCTGACCTTCAGCTTGGCAGACTGCGACCTCATTTCGCGCATCATCCGCGAAGAGGTCTCGATCCTATATCAGGCGAAATAACCCTCACCTTTCTGCTTTGTCCGAAATACTCCGGGGGTGAATTGGCCATCGGCCAAGAGGGGGCAGCGCCCCCTTTTTCTTTTTCTGTAGCGCGCTGCGCGCGGATGTTGGCGCTGCCCCCACGGCCCGGTGGGCCTTCCCTTGGGGTATTTGTGCCAAGATGAAAGCAGGGGTGTTGACATGATTTTGTTTATGAACAAGTGTTCAATAAAGGGGTTTGGTTGATCTGGGAGGAATCGCCAATGTTCATGTCTTCGATGACGTTTGATCTGGGGGAAGAGGTCAACGCACTGCGCGAGATGGTTCACCGCTGGGCGCAGGAGCGGGTGAAGCCGATTGCGGCGGGAGTTGATCAGGGGAATGCCTTTCCGAACGAGCTCTGGCGCGAGATGGGGGAGCTCGGACTGCTTGGTGTGACTGTGGCCGAGGAATATGGCGGGGCGGGGATGTCCTATTTGGCGCATACCATCGCGGTCGAGGAGATTGCGCGGGCGAGTGCGTCTGTGTCGCTGAGCTATGGGGCGCATTCGAACCTGTGCGTAAACCAGATCAAGTTGAACGGGACCGAGGAGCAGAAGAAGAAATACCTGCCGCGGCTGATTAGTGGGGAGCATGTAGGTGCTCTTGCCATGTCCGAGGCGGGGGCGGGGTCCGATGTGGTCTCGATGACTCTGCGGGCCGAGAAGCGGAACGGGTATTACCTGCTGAACGGCAACAAGTATTGGATCACCAACGGGCCGGACGCAGATACCTTGGTGGTCTATGCCAAGACGGATCCCGAGGCGGGGTCCAAGGGGATCACGGCCTTTATCGTCGAGAAAGAGTTCAGGGGCTTCTCGACCTCCAAGCATTTCGACAAGCTGGGGATGCGCGGGTCCAACACCGCCGAGCTGATTTTCGAGGATGTGGAAGTGCCCTTCGAAAATGTCCTTGGCGAAGAGGGCAAGGGCGTGCGCGTGCTCATGTCCGGTCTGGACTATGAGCGTGTGGTTCTGGCGGGGATCGGGACGGGGATCATGGCGGCCTGTCTCGATGAGATCATGCCTTATCTCGCCGAGCGCACCCAGTTCGGGCAGTCTATCGGGAATTTCCAGCTGATGCAGGCCAAGATCGCCGACATGTACACCGCGATGAACTCTGCGCGGGCCTATGTCTACGAGGTCGCCAAGGCGTGTGATCGCGGGCAGGTGACGCGGCAGGATGCGGCGGCCTGCGTTCTGTATGCCAGTGAAGAAGCGATGAAGCAGGCCCATCAGGCCGTGCAGGCCATGGGCGGGGCGGGGTTCCTGAATGACAGTGTGGTCAGCCGCCTGTTCCGCGACGCCAAGCTGATGGAGATCGGCGCGGGCACCAGTGAAATCCGCCGGATGCTGATCGGGCGCGAGCTGATGGGGACCATGAAGTGAGCTTGAGGCAGGTCGTATTCACAGTGCTGGGGGCTTTTCTGGCCCTCGTTGCGGTGATCGGCCTGCGGCTGGGCTGGATTTCGGCGACCTTGACCGAGACCGAGGTGATCGAGCGCTACGCGTCGGCCTATTTGCAAGAGGCAGGGGACGGTGCGGCGCTGACGGATTGTCATGCGGAGACGGGGCAGGCGCCTTGGATCAAACTCCGCGTGGTCTGCCGGAACGCTTCGGGGCGCGAGTGGCGCTTTGGCGCGGGGCTGTGGGGGCAGCTCGTGTATGTTGAACGCATAGACCCCGTATCGCAGGAGCAACGCATATGACACGCGGATGGATGATCGCTTTGGCCTTGGTGGCGACGGCAGCTGGAGCGGACGAAGAATTCGTCTTTCACGAGGCGCTGGTGCAGCAGTGCTATGACAACGCGACCTCGGGCAAATCGCAGGACTGTGTGGGCAGCGCGGCGAGCCTGTGCATGGATCAGAACGAGGGTGGGTGGAGCACCTACGGGATGAACTACTGCATCGGTGAGGAGTTCGCGTGGTGGGACACGGTGCTGAACCGCGAATATCAGCGCGTGATGACGGCCTCCAAGCAATTTGACACGGATATGGCCGGCATGCAGGTGCCTTCGGTTGCCGGAGCGTTGCGGGACATGCAGCGGGCTTGGATCGGGTTTCGGGATGGGACGTGCCTCTATGAGGTGTCCCAGTGGAGCAACGGGACAGGCGCGGGACCAGCCCATGCGGGATGCATGATGCGGCTGACCGCTGAGCAAGCGCTCTATCTGGCGGGCGAGGGTCACACCCAGTAGCGCCAAACTGCGGCAGGTCCGAAGGGGAGAGCGGGCCTGTTCAGAAACAACAAGGGAGGAGCGCCAATGGCGCGGTTGAGAAGTCAGGTCCAGACGGGATCGGAAACTTACAAAGCCAATCTGGCCGCCCATGAGGCGATGCTGGCCGAGGTGCAACAGGCGGCCGAATGGGCCGCAGCTGGTGGCGGCGAGAAGGCGCGTGACCGGCATCTGAGCCGCGGCAAGATGCTGCCGCGGGATCGGGTCGGGGCGCTGCTGGATGCAGGCTCACCCTTTCTGGAAGTTGGCGCAATGGCGGCGCATGGGTTGTACGATGGAGCCGCTCCTTGTGCAGGCGTCGTTGCAGGCATCGGGCGCGTGCATGGGCGCGATGTCATGGTTGTTTGCAACGACGCCACCGTGAAAGGCGGGACCTATTACCCGATGACGGTCAAAAAGCACCTACGGGCCCAAGAGATCGCCGAGGAATGCAGGCTGCCTTGTGTCTATCTGGTGGATAGCGGCGGTGCGAACCTGCCCAATCAGGACGAGGTCTTTCCCGACCGCGATCACTTTGGCCGGATTTTCTATAATCAGGCGCGGATGAGCGCGAAGGGCATCCCTCAGATCGCGGTGGTGATGGGGTCTTGTACGGCGGGCGGGGCCTATGTGCCTGCGATGTCGGATGTGTCGATCATCGTCAAAGAGCAGGGGACGATTTTTCTGGCTGGGCCGCCGCTGGTGAAGGCCGCGACGGGCGAGGTTGTGAGTGCCGAGGATTTGGGCGGCGGCGATGTGCATACGCGCCTGTCTGGCGTGGCAGACTATCTGGCCGAGGATGACGCGCACGCTTTGGCCTTGGCCCGAGAGGCGGGGCGGCACCTGAACTGCCCGCCTGCGGGGGCGGTGGATTGGGCGGCGCCCGAGGAGCCCGCCTATGATCCGGACGAAATTCTGGGCGTGGTGCCCGGTGATTTGCGCACCCCCTATGACATTCGCGAAGTGATCGCGCGGGTGGTGGACGGCAGCCGCTTCGACGAGTTCAAGGCGCGGTTCGGGGAGACTTTGGTCACCGGCTTTGCCCATGTGGAAGGGTGCCCTGTGGGGATCGTCGCCAACAATGGCGTGCTGTTTTCCGAGGCAGCCGTAAAGGGCGCTCATTTCATCGAGCTGTGTTCGCAGCGGAAGATCCCCTTGGTGTTTTTGCAGAATATCACGGGGTTCATGGTGGGCCGGAAGTACGAGAACGAAGGGATCGCGCGGCACGGGGCCAAGATGGTGACGGCTGTTGCCAGCACCTCGGTGCCGAAGATCACAATGCTGGTGGGCGGGTCCTTTGGTGCGGGGAACTACGGGATGGCCGGTCGGGCCTATCAGCCGCGGTTCCTGTGGACCTGGCCCAATAGCCGGATTTCTGTGATGGGTGGGCCGCAGGCGGCTGGCGTTTTGGCAACGGTGAAACGGGATGCCATCGAGCGGGCTGGCGGAGCGTGGAGTGCCGAGGAGGAAGCGACCTTCAAGCAGCCGACGCTGGAGATGTTCGAGTGGCAGAGCCATCCGCTCTATGCCACGGCGCGGCTGTGGGACGACGGGATCATTGATCCGCGCAAGACGCGGGCGGTGTTGTCGCTGAGCCTGCGGGCAGCGCTGAACGCGCCCATCGAAGAGACCAAATTCGGCGTGTTCCGCATGTGAGAGCGGGCGGGGGATCGGGGCGCTGCCCCCGCGCCATGGGCGCTCCCCCAGGGTATTTTCGCCAAGATGAAGCAGCGGCCGAGGGGAGAAAGTCATGTTTGACAGCGTGTTGATTGCGAACCGTGGAGAGATTGCTTGCCGTGTGGCTCGGACGGCGCGGGCGATGGGCTTGCGCGTGGTGGCGGTCTATTCCGATGCGGATCGGGATGCGGCCCATGTGGCCATGGCAGATCAGGCGATCTGGATTGGCGGGAACGCGCCCGCCGACAGCTATTTGCTCGGGGATCGGATCATCGCGGCGGCTTTGGAGGCTGGCGCGGGGGCGATCCATCCGGGCTATGGCTTTCTGTCCGAGAATGCGGAGTTTGTGGAGGCTGTGGAAGCGGCGGGCTTGGTTTTTGTCGGGCCGACCGCTGGGGCCATTCGGGCGATGGGGCTGAAGGATGCGGCCAAGGCGCTGATGGCCGAGGCGGGGGTGCCTGTGGTGCCCGGCTATCATGGGGCGGATCAGTCGGACGGATTGCTGGCCGAGGAGGCTGGGCGGATCGGCTATCCGGTCCTGATCAAGGCTGTGGCCGGGGGTGGCGGCAAGGGGATGCGTTTGGTCGAGAGCGCCGATGGCTTTGCCGACGGGTTGGCCAGTGCGCGGGCCGAGGCGCGGACGGCCTTTGGCAACGATGCCGTGCTGATCGAGAAATATGTGAGCAGTCCGCGGCACATCGAAGTGCAGGTGTTTGGTGACGGGGCCGAAGCAGTGCACCTGTTCGAGCGGGACTGTTCGCTGCAGCGGCGCCATCAGAAGGTTATCGAGGAGGCTCCTGCGCCCGGCATGACGGACGAGATGCGTGAGGCGATGGGCGCTGCTGCTGTGCGCGCCGCCAAGGCGATCGGGTATCGCGGGGCGGGCACGGTGGAGTTCATTGTGGACGGCTCGGACGGGCTGCGGCCCGATCGGTTCTGGTTCATGGAGATGAACACGCGCCTGCAGGTGGAGCATCCGGTGACCGAAGCGATCACAGGTGTGGACTTGGTTGAGTGGCAGTTGCGCGTCGCGATGGGAGAGCCCTTGCCCGCGCGACAAGAGGAGCTGTCGATCAACGGGCACGCGTTCGAGGTGCGTCTCTATGCCGAAGATGTGGCGGCCGGGTTCTTGCCCGCGACGGGCCGTTTGGACCGTTTGCGTTTTGCGCAGGAGTTGCGTGCTGATAGTGGCGTGCGCGAGGGCGACGAGATCAGCCCGCACTACGATCCCATGATTGCAAAGCTGATCAGCCACGGACCCAACCGCACGATAGCGCTATCACGTTTACGTAGGGGCATGATGCAATCTCAGGTTGCGGGAACGGTAACGAATCTCGACTTCCTGAAATCGCTGGCTGGGCATTGCGATTTTGTAGAGGGTCGTGTGGACACCGGGTTGATCGCCCGAGTCATGGACGATCTGGATTATGCACCTGCAGCAACGCCGGAAGTTGTTGCACTGGCTACAATTTCTGCGATCGGGTTGCAAAATGCTGCGACTGCACATCAGGGCTTCGCACTTTGGTCGCGATTTCGTCGATTTGTGCAGTTGACACAAGGGGATAAAGTGTGGACCGTATGCCTGCAAATTAATGGTCCTCGCGCGATTACGGTTGATCTGGGGGAGGAGCAGGTCACGCTGATGCGCGACAGCGAGGGTCATTGGCGGGCAGGAGGGGCCCGCATCGGCGAGACGGTGGCACTGGGGGAGAGTGTCACCGTCTTCGCATCTCATACCTACACTTTTGCAATAGACGATCCGCTCAATCGGGCCTCTGATGGGGCAGATGAGGCACGTCTTGTGATTGCGCCGATGCCCGGCGTTGTCTCAGGCGTGCTCGTCAAGGCAGGAGATCCCGTCTCGGCCGGAATGCGCATGGCGCTGCTGGAGGCGATGAAAATGGAGCATACACTTTGCGCGCCGCGCGATGGTGTCGTGGCAGAAGTTTTGGTCCGCGAAGGAGACCAAATCGAGGCCGGTGTCGGAATGATCCGCCTTGAGGAGAGTGAGGAGGACGCCGCATGATCCGATTGCACCACTGCCCGCAAACCCGTTCGATGCGGACGCTCTGGCTGCTGAATGAATTGGGTGTGTCGTTCGAGGTTGTGACTCATGGGTTCGACAAGAGCTTGCGGTCTGACGCCTTTCTGTCAATGTCGCCAGCGGGGCGGGTGCCCGCGCTGGAGATCGACGGCGACACCATGTTCGAGACGGGCGCAATCACCGAGTACCTGTGCGAGAGCTATCCTGATAGCGCCATGGGACGGCCTGTGGGTCATCCTGAGAGGCGTGACTGGCTGGTCTGGGTGCACTTTTCCGAGACGGTGAGTCAGCATTCGGCCGCGCTGACTCAGCAGCACGTGATGCTCTACGAGGACAGTATGCGGTCGCCCATCATCATGAAGCTGGAGGCGGCCCGCCTGAAGAAATGCTATGCTGCGCTGGAGGCTCGTTTGGAGGGTCGGGCGTACTTGCTGGACGGCGGGTTCTCGGCTGCGGATGTCAGCGTGGGGCAGGCGGTCTACATGTCTCGCCATTTTGCGCGGTTGACCGAGTTTCCGGCCTTGTCCGCGTGGTATGATCGGATCAGCGCACGGCCCGCGTTCCAAGCCGCTTTGCCGGTCGAGGGGGAGCGTCTGCTCTATGCCGAGCCGTTCTACCCCGCGTGGGAGAGCTAAGGCGCGAGCTTCGTTTCTGTCATGGAACTGTCATGAAAAGTTCATGTGCGTTCGGCTCATTATTTCGGTTATTCCCGAAATAAAGGATTAAGGCGCGACTTTGGGTGCGCCGACCGATCCGATCAGACGGCGGGAGTGCAAGAAGTGTTACATTCTTGTGCTGCTGTTGCCAGAACCGTGCCATGTGCACGCCTATAGCATGGGACAGCTATCATGACGGACCGCAAGTACACTGTTCTTTTTATCTGCGTCGGAAATTCGGCGCGGTCGATCTTTGCCGAGTCTTTGCTGCGCAGTTTGGGCGGCGACAGGTTCAACGCGTATTCGGCGGGGGTGCGGCCTTCGTCTGAATTGAACCCGTTTGCAGTTCAGGTGCTGCGGGACAAGGGGCACGATGTGTCGGTTCTGCGCGCCAAAAATTTTGCCGAGTTTGCGGGGCCCGATGCGCCGCAACTGGATTTTGTTTTTACCGTTTGCGATCAAGCTGCAGCCGAGGAATGTCCCGTCTGGGAGGGGCAGCCAATCAGCGGACATTGGGGCATGCCTGATCCGGTCAAGGTCCAAGGAACTGATGCGCAAAAGGCGCTGGCGTTTCAGCAGGCATATGGCGCACTGAAGCACCGGATTTCAGCATTCGTTGCCCTGCCGGTCGAACGTCTGGACCGTGTTGCGCTACAATCGGCAGTGGACGGGATCGGGGCGCGTTCGGCAGAAAATCTGGTCTAGCGTCCGCCGGTTGCCTGTGATGAACAAAGGGCGCGGGCCGGATGGGCCGCGCAAGAAGCGTTTCGGTGGTGTGTGTCGCCATAACAAGTCAAAGGGGCAGGCTATGGGTGTTTTCGAGCGATTGCTGACGGTCTGGGTCGCGCTGGCCATGGTGGCCGGGATTGCGATCGGAGTGATGGCACCGGGACTGGTGCAGATGGTTGCGGGGGCCGAGGTGGCCTCGATCAACCTTGTGGTCGCGGTGCTGATCTGGGCCATGGTCTATCCGATGATGGTCAACGTGGATTTCGGCGCTGTGGCTGGTGTGGCACGGCAGCCGAAGGGGCTGTTGGTGACCTTGGCGGTCAATTGGCTGATCAAGCCGTTTACCATGGCGTTGCTGGCCGTTCTGTTCTTTGAGGTCGTCTTTGCGCCCCTGATTTCGCCCGAGGATGCGGCGCAGTACACGGCGGGCTTGATCCTTCTGGGGGCGGCGCCGTGCACCGCAATGGTCTTTGTCTGGTCGCAACTGACGCGCGGGGACGCGACCTATACGCTGGTGCAAGTGTCGGTGAATGACTTGATCATGGTTGTGGCGTTTGCGCCGATCGTGGCGTTCTTGCTGGGGGTGACCGAGATCGTCGTCCCATGGGAGACGCTGGTGCTGGCGACGGTTCTGTACGTGGTTTTGCCGTTGGTGGCAGGGATGATCACGCGCAAGGTTCTGGCATCCGATACCGCGATCGAGGCGTTTTCAGCGCGGCTGAAGCCCTTGTCCATGGTTGGGCTGATCGCGACGGTGGTGATCTTGTTTGGTCTGCAGGGCGAGGTGATCTTGGCCCGACCGGCAGTGATTGCATTGATTGCGGTGCCGATCCTCATTCAGAGCTACGGGATGTTCGCGTTGGCCTATGGGGCAGCCTATGCGCTGAAGGTGCCGCATAAAATCGCGGCGCCTTGTGCGCTGATCGGGACGTCGAACTTCTTTGAGCTGGCGGTGGCTGTGGCGATCAGTTTGTTCGGGCTGAACAGCGGCGCGGCCTTGGCGACGGTTGTGGGGGTTTTGGTCGAGGTGCCGGTGATGCTGTCGCTCGTGGCCTTTGCAAACCGCACGCAGGGGGCGTTTGGGCGCGGATGAACGCTAGAAATGCGTCACGCCGCTGGTGGGCGGCGTGATGTGAGTATTTTTACAAAGCAGAAAGAAGCGAGGGGCGCGTCCGATTTCGAGGCGCGCTTTTGCTATTAGGTGGTGTGCCAGCGGCCTTCGAAATCCTCGGGGATGAGGGTGATCGAGGGGTCGATCTGGTCGATGGTCTGGCGGCCGCAGAGCGCCATTGAGGTGTCCAATTCCTTTTGGATGACATCAAGCGCGGTTTTGACGCCCGCTTCGCCCATGGCGCCGAGGCCATAGATGTAGGCGCGGCCGATATGGGCCGCTTTGGCCCCCATCGCGAGGGCTTTGAGCACATCCTGACCCGAGCGGATTCCGCTGTCGATATGCACGTCGGTTTTGTGCCCGACCGCGTCTACGATGGGGCGCAGCATGCGGATTGAGCTGAGGGCGCCGTCCAACTGGCGGCCGCCATGGTTCGACACGACGATGGCATCGGGCTCTAGTTCGGCGGCGCGCTTGGCGTCCTCGACATCCAGAATGCCCTTGAGGATGACTTTGCCGCCCCACATTTCCATCAGCTTGGCGACCTTGCCCCAGTCGAGGGCGGGATCAAACTGCTCTGCCGTCCACGAGGACAGGGAGGAGGTGTCGGTGACCCCTTTGGCATGACCCACGATGTTGCCGAAGTGGCGCCGTTTGGTCTGCAGCATCTCAAGGCCCCACGCCCATTTGGTGGCGAGGTTCGCGATGGATTTCGGGGTCAGTTTGGGCGGGGCCGAGAGGCCGTTCTTCAGGTCCTTGTGGCGTTGGCCAAGGATCTGCAGGTCGAGCGTGATTACTAGGGCCGAGCATTTGGCGGCCTTGGCCCGTTCGATCAGGCGGGTGGTGTAGTCCATGTCCTTCATGGTGTAGAGCTGGAACCAGAAGGGTTTTTCCGTGTTCTCGGCCACATCCTCGATCGAGCAGATCGACATGGTGGACAGGGTGTAGGGCACGCCGAATTTACCAGCGGCGCGGGCGGCAAGGATTTCGCCGTCTGCGTGCTGCATGCCGGTCAGGCCGACGGGAGACAGGGCCACGGGCATGGTGGCGTCCTGCCCGATAATCTGGGTTTTCTGGCTGCGGCCCGTCATGTCCACGGCCACGCGCTGGCGCAGGCGGATCTTGTCGTAATCGGTGACGTTCTCGCGGAAGGTCTGTTCGGTCCAGCTGCCGCTTTCGCAGTAATCGAAGAACATGCGCGGGGCGCGGCGTTCGTGGATTTTCTTTAAATCGTCGATGCACGTGATGACAGGCATTACAAATCGCTCCAATTGGTATGGAAGTTTTACCAATCGGAGCGGTTTGCGGCAAGGCTATTTCTTGGCGCCTGCGTGGGGTTCTGTGAGGTGTTCGTGATCCACCACGGTCCACGGCAGGCCCTCATTGCGGAAAATGCGTTTCTTTTGGTGAGGGTAGTCGCCGACGTCGTGGGGCAGGCGTTGGCCGACAACGATCAGGCGCAAGGTCGTCTCGCCCGTGTTGGTGATCCCGTGGGGCAGGCCGCCCGCGCGGTAGCCGATGAAATCACCGGGGCCGATGGGGTGGGAGGCCTCGCCGATATGGGCGGTGGCAGTGCCGTCCAAAACGTAGACGCATTCGTCCTCGTGGTGGTGGACGTGGAATTCGGTGGTGTCACAGCCGGGGGCAACCTCGATGATGTGAAAGCCGAGGCCGGTCAGGCCGGTCAAATCACCAAGGCTTTTGTTCACGCGCTGTGCGTTTGGGTTCAGAAAGTGGGCTTTGTGCAGCCCTTCCATCTGGGCAATCTCGTCGGCGCGGGCAATGTAGGTGTCGTCGGTCATCGGCTTTCTCGGAATACATCAATGCGATGGGCTGATGGTACGAGGGCCGCGCGGACACGCCTAATTATAATGGCGTGAGCGGATGTTTCAGGGCACCAAAAAAGGGCCCGCGACGGGGCCCTTTGGAAGGCGATATCGAATGGGATCAGGCGGCGTGGGCGCCGTCGGCCAGCGATTTGACGAAGGACGCGATGTCCTCGACCGATTTGCCCTCGGCGATCTGGTTCACGATGGCCGAGCCGACGACAGTGCCGTCAGCGATGCCTGCGATGGATTTCGCGGTCTCGGGAGATTTGACGCCAAAGCCGACGATGATCGGCAGGTCGGTTTGCGATTTGATGCGCGCAACCTCGGGGGCGACGGTGGCGGCGTTTGCTTCGGCCGCGCCGGTAATGCCTGTGATCGAGACGTAATAAACAAAGCCGCTGGTGTTCTGTAGAACCTTGGGCAGACGCTTGTCATCGGTGGTCGGGGTCGCGAGGCGGATGAAGTTGATGCCTTTGGCCTGCGCGGGAATGCAGAGTTCGTCATCCTCTTCGGGGGGCAGGTCGACGATGATCAGACCGTCGATGCCAGCCTCGACCGCGTCATCCAGAAACTTGTCCACGCCGCGGTTATAGATGGGGTTGTAGTAGCCCATCAGAACAATCGGCGTTGTGGTGTCTTCGGCACGGAAGTCGCGGGCCATCTGCAGGGTCTTTTCCAGCGTCATGCCGCCCGCAAGGGCGCGCTGACCGGCGAGCTGGATGGTCGGGCCGTCGGCCATGGGATCGGTAAAGGGCACACCCAGTTCGATCACGTCCACACCGGCTGCGGGCAGAGCCTTCATCACGGCAAGGGATTTGTCGTAATCGGGATCGCCACCCATGATGTAGGCAACAAAGCCCTTCTTGTTCTGCTCTTTGAGTGCGGCAAATTTGGCGTCGATCCGAGTCATGTTCTTCCCGTCCGTAAATGGTTCGGGAAGGTGTTGCGCGGATCAGGGGGCAAGGTCAAGCATCTACGCCCTGATTGCGGGCTGTCGGTGGCAGTTTGGCGGCTAGACGGGCAAGGGCGCGCACTTCCAGATTGACCTGGTGCGGGTGCGGCGCTGATCTGATCCTATTGGTTGAAGGAGATTATGATGTTGGAATTGCGCCCGAATTGCGAATGGTGCGGCTGTGATCTGCCGCCCGATAGTCTAGAGGCGCGGATCTGCAGCTATGAATTCACCTACTGCGCGACATGTGTCGAAGAGGTGCTGCATAATGTCTGTGCGACCTGCGGGGGTGGTCTGGTGCCGCGTCCGATCCGGCCCAAAACCAACCACCGACCGCAAAAGAAGCTGGGGCTGGGCTTCCATCCGGCGAGCACAGAGCGCGTGACGTCCCAGTGGACGCCGGAGGATGTAGAGAGTTTCAGCAAAAAGCTGTCCGGCATCCCGCCCGAAGAGCGCTAGGGATGCCGGAGCGCGGGCCTTCTTAGGCGGCCTGCGGTTTACCTTGGGGCGCCGCGGAAGTGTCCTTGGCGGGGGCAGGACGCTCGGTGACGGGCGCGGGGGTGTTGGTCACGTTGACCACAGGCGCAGGAGCAGGCTCAGGCTGCTTTGCGCGGCGCATGAACAAGAGACCCAGCAGGGCCAGCGCGATTTGCAGCAGGTGCGGGAGTGCCATCGCTTCGTCGGCCATTGCAGTGCCAAGGGGGCCGATTTCCACGGGCAGGTAGGGCGATACGATCGAGGTGGTCTGTGCGACACGGCTCGAGAAGGGCATGTCGGCAATCGACCGGTTGGGGGCGTCGTTCAGTTCGTCCGCCGCAGCCAGACCCCATGTGATCGCCGGACCGCGGGCGGTCTCGTAGCAGGTACCTTCGATCTGACGCATACGGGGCTCGTATTGCGCTTGTTGGACGGTCAGCGATCCTTGCAGGACCCAGAAGCCCAGACTGGCCACAATCGCAACCAATAGGACCGAGCGCGCGCGAAAATAAAACGCAAGCGCAATCAACGCGATGCCGCCGGTCAAAGACCATAGCGAGACTAACAGGAGCCGATCATCGATACGCGAGACGGTGTCGAGAAGGCTGAAGTATTCTTCTTTGATGAACCCGTTGCACAGGTGAATAAGTGTACTTTCCATGACTGCTCTATATAAATTTGGTAAAAAAGATGCCGCTCTGCAGCGAGGGGAATAAACTCAATATTACAAGGGGTAGGGGCCAGAGTCATTGCGGTTATGGCTTACATACTTGGCTGCAGGTGCGAGATGGCGGAAAGTGGCCTGTAAGGCGCGCTGCGAGGCATAGGATCAGAGTGGAACCCACCAGGCTCTCGGCCAGAGAGAGGCGATTGCGGACGGTCGCCCTTGACCCAGCCCCCCAACAGACCCTAGATGCCCCCGATCAAGCACAAGGAGCGCCGCATTATGGGCTTTAAGATGGGGATTGTGGGTCTGCCGAACGTCGGTAAGTCCACTCTGTTCAACGCACTGACCAAGACCGCGGCTGCGCAGGCTGCAAATTTTCCGTTCTGCACCATCGAGCCCAACGTGGGCGAAGTGGCCGTGCCCGACGCACGTCTGGACAAACTGGCCAGCATCGCAGGCTCGAAAGAGATCATTCCCGCACGCATGACCTTTGTGGACATCGCGGGTCTGGTCAAAGGCGCATCGCAGGGCGAAGGTCTGGGCAACCAGTTCCTGGCCAACATCCGTGAGACCGACGCGATCGCGCAGGTTCTGCGCTGCTTCGAGGATGACGACATCACCCACGTGGATGGCCGTGTTGACCCCATTGCAGACGCCGAAGTGATCGAGACAGAGCTCATGCTGGCCGACATGGAAAGCATCGAGAAGCGTCTGGCTAACCTGAGCCGCAAAATCCGCGGCGGCGACAAAGAGGCCGTGGCCCAAGAGCGCCTGCTGAAAATGGCGAGCGAAGCGCTGGAGAACGGCAAGCCCGCCCGCACGGTCGAGGTGGACGAAGATGATCAGAAAGCTTGGAAAATGCTTCAGCTGCTGACGTCGAAGCCCATCCTCTATGTGTGCAACGTAGACGAAGGTTCGGCGGGCACCGGAAACGAATTCAGCGCCAAGGTCGAGGCGATGGCCGCCGAGCAGGGCGCGAGCACCGTCATCATCAGCGCGCAGATCGAAGAAGAGATCAGCCAGCTCGACAAAGACGAAGCCGAGATGTTCCTAGGCGAGATGGGCCTCGAAGAGCCCGGTCTGGACCGTTTGATCCGTGCAGGCTATGACCTGCTGGGCCTTCAGACTTATTTCACCGTCGGCCCCAAAGAGGCGCGTGCCTGGACTATCCGCAAGGGCATGTTGGCTCCGCAGGCCGCTGGCGTCATCCACGGCGATTTCGAGCGTGGCTTTATCCGCGCAGAAACCATCGCCTTTGGTGACTACGTCGCCGGCAACGGCGAAACCGGCGCCAAAGAGGCGGGCAAGATGCGCGTTGAGGGCAAAACTTACGAAGTCAAAGACGGAGACGTTCTTCACTTCCTGTTCAACGCCTGATTGGCCCAAAATTCGCAACACCAAGCGCGTCCACATCGGGCGCGCTTTTTTGTTGGGGCATGATTTGCCCACTTCTTTTCCCAATCATTTCGCGCAAGAGTTGCAAGGATACTTTTTATCTTTGCTATCGGCCTATTTTCATCACCTGCGGAGCGTTTAATGCAATCGATTTGGGATTTTTCAACGGGCTCAATGCCTGCTGGCTACGACTTTTTAGAGTTTCTGTCATGGTCATCGACCCAATACTTGGGGGAAGACAGCGTCATCTATGACGTGACTTATTCGGAACTGTATTATGACTACTACTATGACGAATACTATGCTGGCGGCGAAACCAGCTTTGATCTGAATTATGTCGACCGGATCACCTATAGCAGTGGCACGCAACAATATTCGTTCTTGGGCACCAACCTAGAGGCGACCAGCACGAATACCGGATGGTTTGATGCCCGCATCAACGGGCTGACGTTCTTTGACAGCGCGACGGGCCAAGGTTGGGTGGCCGCATTCGAGCAGACCGATCTGGTCCTGACAGAGCTTCAATCTCTCTACGCGTCTGGTGGGACCTTCGCAGTCGCCGCAGTGCTCTTGGGGGGAGATGATCTTATGAGCGGCGGGCAAGGTCGTGATCTGATCAACGGCTTTGGCGGGGATGACACGCTGTTTGGGAATGCGGGGGCAGATACGCTCAATGGCGGGGCAGGGGACGACATCCTCTACGGCGCAAACCACGCCGATGTTCTGAATGGCTATTTGGGGGATGACTCTCTGCTTGGGGGCCGCGGGGCGGATACCCTGCGCGGCGGCGACGGCGATGACACCTTGACGGGTGGTCGTGGCGCGGATGTCGTCAACGGCGGCGCTGGCAACGATCTGCTCTATGGTGAATGGCGCGACAAAGGCGAGCGGATGTATGGAGGCGCAGGCAGCGATACGATCTACGGTGGCTATAACTCTGATAACATCGTGCTGCACGGAGGGAACGGACAGGACGTCCTCTATGCAGGCTATGCGTACGGCGACAAGACAACCCGCCTGTTCGGAGACGATGGCGCAGACAAGCTATTCTCGGATTTCGGCGACGACTATCTGAACGGGGGTAGTGGCAACGACCGTCTGCGCGGGAATGGTGGTTCCGATACGCTGCTGGGAGAGGACGGGAATGACCGGCTCTTTGCAGGCTATGGCGACGATCGGCTCAAGGGCGGCGCCGGAAACGATTTCCTGAAAGGACAAGCGGGCAATGATGTCCTGTTCGGCGGCACGGGGGATGACACGCTGTCCGGTGGGGCAGGGTATGATACCTTTGTCTTTGAAGAGAGTGACGAAACCGCGCTGATCACTGACTTCGTTTCTGGCAAGGACAGCATAAAGCTTCTCGACATGGCGCATCTCGAAGACGACGTGACCTATGTGGTTGCCGCTGTTGACTACGTGGGCACACCGCCAGGGGGGGCGTATCTTGAAATCTTGTATATGGAAATTGGCGATCTCACCCTCCAATTTGTCGGAACTGGGCTATCCGTCACCGAGTCAGACTTGATCTTTACCTGACAACCACTTGGCGCGCTTTGGTGGCGGAAAAAACTGTCATCAAAGCGACAATCTGCTCTTGTGCCCGCCCCCCGAGAAATGTAGACCCGTCGGCGGAGACGTGGCCGAGTGGTCGAAGGCGCTCCCCTGCTAAGGGAGTAGGCGAGGAATCGTCTCGAGGGTTCGAATCCCTTCGTCTCCGCCATTAATCTTTTAAAATCAACAGATTAGTGGCGCTCTTGGATGTTAGCCCCACATGCAGCCCCACATTATGCAAGCGATTGGTTTTCCTGATCTTGTCCGTTGCCGTTCTGCCGGATCGCGTTACCGATTTTCAGATTGCACAATCATAGAAGTCTTGCCGCACTTCTTCGACATGGAGTCGCGTGCCGCGTAGCCCGCTAAATGCGCATTCGTGTTCTGGGCGGCGAACCGTTTATCAAAGCACCTGCGAAGTGTTCATACCGAAGCCTAGAAACAGGCAATGGAAAAACGACCTTTCAGACCAAAAGTCGTTTTCTGCAGAAAAGCCGTAAAGTTGGTCAAGTTGCGAAGAACTTTCGCTAAACGCTTTCGAACCATTCTGGCTGTATGAAAATTCGCTCGATCATTTCGGTTGAAACCCCAAGCCGGTTCTCCTTTAGCAAATCGCAAAGGCGATCTCCGTCGATCAAATCGATTGCTATGGCGCCGTCGCGTGTGGCTTCATCAGAGGCCTGACTAGTGAAGTTCCCTGTGGTGATGAAGAGGCCTTTGTCGGCGCGACCCTGCAGAGCACCTCTGAAGTCACGGATCTCTTTTGAGCCGACGCTACCTTTCCAGCGCTTACATTGAAAATAAACTTGGAATGAGACGAGATTGACGCGGAGCACACCGACTCCGTCGATTCCACCGTCCCCAGACTTTCCGCGGACTTCGACCTTCGTAAAGCCCGCCTCGCGCAAAAGGCGCTGTGCTAGCCGCTCAAACCCGTCTGGTGTCATCTTGCCCAGAACGGCTAGAAGTGCTGACTTCCAGTCTGCTTCGGCAGCTGGGCCGGCATCAGCCATAATCTCGATTTCTTTGGTGGCGTCTTGAATTGTTTCCTTGGCGGCTAGCCGCTTGAGGCGTGCGCGCTCGCGTTCTTCCAGTGACACCTGATCGTAGATCGCTTGTGTCGCGCTCAAATTTGAGATTCGGGAGCCAGACTCCGTAAGTGCCCAGACCCCGCGCTTTGAGTTGTGTAGTGCATCACCGCGCTTAAGATAAGTTCGAGCCCAAGCAAGGTATGAATAGCCCCGTGTTTTTTAGACGCCTTTGTTGTTCAGTTTCTGCTGCCGTTCGAATTCGATTGGCGACAGCATGCCGTTATGCGCGTGCTTGCGTTTCGGGTTGTAGAACATTTCGATGTAGTCGAACACGTCCTGCCT
>NZ_JAOARZ010000020.1:0-51482 GCF_025210255.1 Donghicola sp.
CGGGGTGTGGGGCAGAGCCCCACGCACCTTAGCCCAGCAGGCGACGCGCGATCACCTGCGCCTGAATTTCACCAGCACCTTCAAAGATGTTCAGGATGCGCGCATCACACAGGATGCGGCTGATGGTGTATTCCAGCGCAAAGCCATTCCCGCCGTGGATCTGCAGGCCATTGTCCGCCGCCGCCCAAGCCACACGGGCTCCCAGCAGCTTGGCCATGCCTGCCTCGAGGTCACAGCGACGATCGTTGTCCTTCTCGCGGGCCGAGAAGTAGGTCAGCTGACGCGCGATCATCAGTTCCACCGCCATCATTGCCAGCTTGTTGGCCACGCGGGGGAATTCGATCAGCGACTTGCCGAACTGCTTGCGGTCCTCGGCATAGCGCATCGAAACATCCAAAGCAGACTGACCCACACCAACAGCACGCGCTGCGGTCTGGATACGTGCCGATTCAAAGGTCTGCATCAGCTGCTTGAAGCCCTGACCTTCTTCGCCACCCAGCAGGTTCTCGCCCTTAACCGCGAACTTGTCGAAGCCCAGTTCGTATTCCTTCATGCCGCGGTAACCCAGAACCTCGATCTCACCGCCGGTCATGCCGGGTGTAGGGAAGGGCTCTTCGTCGGTGCCGGGGGTCTTCTCGGCCAGGAACATCGACAGACCTTTGTAGTTGTCGGTCGATGGATCGGTCCGCGCCAGCAGGGTCATCACGTGGGTGCGCGCCGCGTGGGTGATCCAGGTCTTGTTGCCGGTCACTTCATAGTCGCCGTCGGCATTCTTGACCGCGCGGGTGCGCAGGCTGCCAAGGTCCGACCCTGTGTTCGGCTCGGTGAAAACAGCGGTCGGCAGCTTCTCGGCAGAGGCCAGTTCGGGCAGCCACTTCTGCTTCTGCTCTTCGGTGCCGCCTGCCAGAATCAGCTCTGCCGCGATCTCGGAACGGGTGCCGAGCGAGCCAACGCCAATATAGCCGCGCGACAGCTCTTCCGAGACAACGCACATCGCTGTCTTGGACATGCCGAATCCGCCGTATTGCTCGGGGATAGTCAGGCCAAAGACGCCCATTTCCGCCAGCTCGTTGATGATCTCCAGCGGGATCAACTCGTCCTTCAGGTGCCATTCGTGCGCATGAGGCTCCACGCGGTCCACCGAATAGCGGCGGAACTGCTCGCGGATCATCTCCATTTCTTCGTCTAGACCCGACTGGCCCGTAGTTAGGTTCGCACGGTTGTCGCGCATGATCTCGACCAGACGAACGCGCGCGGACTGAGAGTTGCCGCTCGCGATCAGGGTTTTGACCGCGTCGGTCATCATCTCTGCGACGGCCTCGGGCGAGACACCCATATCCGACACGCGGATCAGCTCACCTTGGTTCATGGGAATGCCGCCAGCAATCTGGCTCAGGTATTCGCCGAACGCGATCTGCAGGATCAGCTCTTCGGTCTCGCCGAATTTGCCTTCTTCCTTCAGCGCGATCGCCCAACGGTGCATCTCGCGCAGCGCTTCGACATAGGTCGCCAGCCAAGCCACGCCGTGCGCCGCCGTCTGGTTCTGCTCGACCAGAGCGTTCGAAATCCGATCACCGTCAGTCACCATTGCGCGGACATTGTTCAGCGCTTGTTCAAGGATCGCCTCGGCGGGCGCGATCGCTGCCTCTGTCAGGCTGAGCAAATCGGGAAGCAGCGTCGCGGTATGCGCTGCGAAGTCCTGTCCGTCATGTGCCATGAGTCATCTCCTATAATGCTTGTGCAGAGAACTAGAGCCTTTGCAGGCGCAGCGCAATAAAAATACCAAAGTCGGCACGAAAGTATGCCCAATATTGCGCGTTGAATTTTTCACCTACTGCGCTAATGGCCGTGCTAAAGCGCTGAAATGGAACTTGTTACACATCTCATGACACCGTCGGCCTTTGCGCTGGCTTTGAGTGTCGCTTTCATTGCTGGAGTGGTCAAAGGCATGGTGGGTTTTGCCATGCCAATGATTCTCATTTCCGGCCTTTCTTCTGTTATTTCGCCGGAATTGGCGCTCGCGGGCCTGATTCTGCCGACGGTGATCACCAACGGGATGCAGGCCCTGCGCCAAGGGCCCCGCGCTGCGTGGGAATCACTCCTGAAATTCCGCGGATACCTTGGGACGCTGTTGATCGTTCTGTTGCTAAGTGCGCAGTTGATCCGCGTGATCCCCAGCAATGTCATGTTGCTGATCATCGGTATCCCCATCGTGATTTTTGCTGCAACGCAGCTAGCGGGCATGCCGCTCAGGATTTCGTCTCCCCCGAGCAAAGCGACCGAAATTGGGATCGGTGCTTTCGCTGGTTTCATCGGCGGCCTCTCTGGTGTCTGGGGCCCGCCCACTGTGGCTTACCTGACCGCTTTGGATACACCAAAGCAAGACCACATTCGTGTTCAAGGCGTGATCTATGGCCTCGGTGCGATTGTCCTATTGTTCGCCCACATCGGCTCTGGCGTCGTGCGCGCAGAGACCCTTCCGTTCTCGATCGCCATTGTCCCGCCTGCCATCTTGGGTATGTGGCTGGGGCTCAAGGTCAACGACCGTATTGACCAAGCGGCCTTCCGCAAAGCAACGCTGTTCGTCCTGATGATCGCAGGTCTGAACCTGATCCGCCGCGGCCTGATGGGCTAAACGAAAACCGCCGGCCCAAAACAGGACCGGCGGCGTTTATTCACTTTGGCAAAATACCCCGAGGGTGAATTGCCGCAGGCAAGAGGGGGCAGCGCCCCCTCACTCCAATCAACCGATTGCAGCGGCCTTCACGTCTTTGTCGATGTAAGGCACGTACTGCTCGAAGTTGTCCGAGAACATCTTGACCAGTTTCTCTGCCTGCGCGTCGTAGGCTTCGGGATCACCCCAAGTACGGCGGGGATCCAGCAGCACTTCGGGGACACCGGGAACGTCCACGGGTACGTCGAAGCCGAAGTTCGGGTCCTTGCGGAACTCGACTGCGCTCAGGCTGCCGTCCAGAGCGGCGGTCAGCAAGGCGCGGGTTGCTTTGATGGGCATACGCTTGCCGGTGCCGTAGGCGCCGCCGGTCCAGCCGGTGTTCACCAGCCAGCAGGTAGCACCGTGCTTGGCGATCTTGTCCCGCAGCAGGTTGCCGTACACCTCGGGGCGACGGGGCATGAAGGGTGCACCGAAGCAGGTCGAGAATGTGGGCTCAGGCTCGGTCACGCCGCGCTCGGTCCCTGCAACCTTCGAGGTGAAGCCCGACAGGAAGTGGTACATCGCTTGCGCAGGTGTCAGACGCGCGATCGGAGGCAGAACACCGAACGCATCGCAGGTCAGCATGATGACGTTCTTGGGGTGGCCGCCCTGCGCCGAGTAGGACGCGTTCGAGATGTAGTGCAGCGGGTACGCGCAACGCATGTTGGCGGTCAGGCTGTCATCGTCGAAATCCAGCTCGAGGGTCTCTTCGTCGTAAACCATGTTCTCGATCACAGTCGCGAACTTGGTGGTGGTCGCGTAGATCTCGGGCTCGGCTTCGGCGTTCAGGTTGATGGTCTTGGCGTAGCAGCCACCTTCGAAGTTGAAGGTGCCTTTGTCCGACCAGCCGTGCTCGTCGTCACCGATCAGGGTGCGCGACGGATCTGCCGATAGGGTGGTTTTGCCGGTGCCCGACAGACCAAAGAAGACAGCCGCGTCCACGGGGTTGCCGGTGGCGTGGTTGGCCGAGCAGTGCATCGGCATGATGCCTTTGGCGGGCAGCAGGTAGTTCAGCAAAGTGAACACCGACTTCTTGTTTTCGCCTGCATACTCGGTACCGCCGATCAGGATGAGCTTCTTGTCGAAATTCAGCGCGATCACGGTTTCGCTGCGGCAGCCATGCTTTTCAGCGTCCGCTTTGAACGAGGGGCAGTTGATGATGGTGAACTCGGGAACGAACTCGTCCAGCTCGTCACGATCAGGGCGACGCAGCAGGTGACGGATGAACAGGCCATGCCATGCCAGTTCAGTCACAACGCGCACGTCCAGACGGTTGGCCGGATCGGCGCCACCGAACAGATCCTGTACGTAGTAATCCTTGCCCTTCATATGGGCGAGCATGTCCTCGTGCAGGATGTCGAACTTGTCGGCCTCCATGGGGGCGTTGTTTTCCCACCAGATCGTGTCTTCGACGCTGGGGGTGCGGACCACAAATTTGTCCTTGGGCGAACGGCCGGTGTGCTTGCCGGTGGTCACCAAGAAAGCACCGCCACGACCGAGGCGGCCTTCGTTATTCTTTACCGCTGCCTCCACGAGCGCGGGTTCCATGAGGTTGTAATAGACATTACCCAGCTCACTGATCCCTTGATCTTCAAGCCGATGCTGCGGGTTTACCCGTCCAAATGCCATTTTCTTCACTCCTGTCCGCGCCAGCGGTCACAAAACTTGATAGGGCCCCGATGTCGTTGCTTCATTGCAACGTGTCGGTAAAGGGGTCCTTAGCATGATGGAAAAGGAAATGAATAGGATGCTAAGCTGCTGTTAGCGCAACCAAATTCAGTTTATCGCAAACATGACTGCGAAGAGGGACTTTGGTCTGCGACACTCTGTCAGAATTGGACCGCTAACATAATTACCACGTTAGCATAGTACCAAATCCGCGAATCGCAAAAAGGATTGCGGAGAGATACGAAATCCCTGCATAACTGTAAGAAAAAATAATCGTGCAGTACAAGGAATGAGTTATGTCCAGAATTGCTCTGGTGGATGATGATCGCAACATCCTGACATCGGTTGCCATGACCCTTGAAGCAGAAGGGTTCGAAGTCGAGACCTACAATGACGGCCAAGCAGCGTTAGAGGCTTTTGAAAAAAAGCTTCCCGATATGGCTGTGCTGGACATCAAGATGCCGCGCATGGACGGCATGGATCTGCTACAGCGTCTGCGCAAGAAAACCACGATGCCTGTCATCTTCCTCACGTCCAAGGACGACGAGATTGACGAGGTTCTGGGCTTGCGAATGGGCGCCGACGATTATGTCAAAAAGCCATTTTCTCAGCGGCTGCTGGTCGAGCGTATCCGCGCGCTGCTGCGCCGTCAGGAAGCCCTGAACGGAGACAGCGAGGGCGAGGTTGAGGACAGCAAAGTTCTGGCCCGTGGACAGTTGTCAATGGACCCGCTGCGCCACGCCGTGACGTGGAAAGGGCAGGACGTGTCACTCACGGTAACGGAATTCCTTCTCCTTCAGGCACTGGCACAACGCCCTGGTTTCGTCAAAAGCCGTGATCAGTTGATGGACGTGGCCTATGATGATCAGGTTTATGTCGACGACCGTACAATCGATAGCCATATCAAGCGTTTGCGTAAGAAAATGCGGATGGTCGATTCGGAGTTTTCGGCGATCGAAACCCTGTATGGCGTCGGATACCGGTACAACGAAGAGTGATGACTGACATCGGAGATACCTCAGCAGCGCAGAAGCGGGCCGTTCGGTCTGCCGATATCGTGCTGGGTGATGATTACGTTTCTCCGGACGCCCTGCACGAGACCGTTGAGCGCGAAACTGCAGCCAAGCGCGGTGTGCTGACGCTGAATACATCGCCGCTGGCGCGCAAGATCATCACCTTTAACTTGCTGGGTCTGATCGTCCTGCTCGCGGGCATCCTCTACCTGAACCCATCGCGGGAATCTTTGGCGTTGCAGCGTGCGACCTCTTTGGCCGCAGAAGCCGAACTTGTGGCTGACGTATTTGAGGCCCGCTTGAGCGCGCAGGCCGAGGCGGGTGTTGAGAACATCGCTGGGGTCGGAGCCGAGGATACCCTGCGGGGGATGTCGTTGTATCGCGGGACCGAGGTCTACGTTTTCGACGGCAACGGTAACTTGCTGACCGTCGCAGAAGGCAGCCGCAGCCGCGCCGAACTGGCGGATGTCGGCGAGAATGACACCTACATCACGGACGCTCTGGAAACGGTGTGGCAGTGGATGGTGCAATTCTTTGCGCCTGCTGATTCGCTGCCTGCTGGTGTCGAAAACGAGGAGATCGTGCGCGACATGATCGGCGGCGCGCGCATCAACGAGACACGCATGGCCACTGGCGTGGGTGCATTTGGCGACACAGTGTTCACTGTTGCGACCCCAATCATGGTGGGCGACCTGCCTGTCGGCGCGATCGCCATGGCGAGCTCCACGACCGAAATCGACCGCCTTGTGAGCGTTGAGCGCGAACGTGTGCTTCGGATGTTCATCGTCGCACTCTTTGTGTCGGTCGGCCTTAGCCTGCTCTTGGCCTCGACCATCGCGAACCCGCTGTCCGATCTAGCCGCAGCTGCCGAGATTGGCCGCGACCGCAATCGCACGCGGTATAGCCCTGGCCGTGTTCGTATTCCTGACTTGTCCGCCCGTCCCGACGAGATTGGCCGCCTGTCCGAAGCCCTGCGCGGGATGGTCGGTGCGCTGTACGAGCGGATCGACAGCAACGAGCAGTTCGCCGCCGATGTGGCTCACGAGATCAAGAACCCGCTGGCCTCCTTGCGCTCGGCGGTCGGCACCCTGCGGTTCGCCAAGAAGCAAGAGCAGCAGGATAAGCTGCTCGAGGTGATTGAACATGATGTGCGGCGTCTGGACCGCTTGGTCAGTGATATCTCAAATGCGTCGCGTCTGGACAGCGAGCTGGTCCGCGAAGAGGAAGAGACCTTTGATCTGCTGACGATGCTCGGCAATCTGATCCAATATTTGGGCGAGGATGCAAAAGCCAAAGGCATCGACTTTATTTCTGACCTGCCCGACGACTCGATCGAACTGACAGGCCTGGAGGCGCGTCTAGCGCAGGTCTTTGTAAACCTGATCACGAATGCGATTTCCTTTTGCGAGGAGGGCGACGCGATCCGCGTGTGGGCCCGACAGCGGGACAATCGCGTTCTGGTGGTGGTCGAGGATACGGGGCCCGGCATCCCGGAGCAGTCGTTGACCAAAATCTTTAAACGTTTCTACTCGCACCGCCCCGAAGGTCAGTTTGGAAATAACTCGGGTCTGGGACTCGCGATCTCAAAGCAGATCGTCGAAGCCCACGGCGGAGTTGTCTGGGCCGAGAACATCCGTGCCAGCCACGCTGACCCGACTTCGGACCCGCTGGGCGCCCGCTTCGTAGTGGGGCTACCGCTCTAACTCATGCGGACTCTAGCACTGACCGAGATCACAAGGGGGCATGGACCAGCAATGGTTCATGCCTCTACTGTTATGGTGCATGGCCAAGCAGTGGTGTTGTTTGGGGCATCAGGTAGCGGCAAATCCTCGATGGCACTGATGCTGATGTCTTTAGGCGGTACGCTCGTGGCGGATGATCGCACAGTGCTGACACGCGAGGGAGCACAGATTATCGCGCGCTGCCCCGAAACGATCTGTGGACGGATTGAAGCGCGGGGCGTTGGTATTTTGCGGGCGGCTGCGACCGGGTCTGCGCCCGTCTCCCTCTTTGTTGATATGGACCAGACCGAGACAGAGCGCTTGCCGCAGTCACGGGATCTGACTGTGTTCGGCTTGCAAAGGCCGCTTCTTCATAAAGTCGAGAGGGGTTATTTCCCTGCAGCCCTTATGCAATATCTTACCCACGGGATAGATGGGGAATGACAGACACATGTCAGAACAATCACCGCGCGTTGTCTGGGTGACGGGGCCTTCGGGCGCCGGACGGAAAACCGCGATAAATGCGCTCGAGGACTTAGGTTTCGAGGTTATCGACAACCTCCCACTGCGCCTGCTGCCAGCCGTGATGAAGGATGCTGTAGCTGGCGACCGGCTCGCGTTGGGGCTTGATGTGCGCAACCGTGATTTCAGTATGAACGCGATGCTGGATGCAATGGAGGATTTGGCGCGTAACCCCAACAGTGGCGTGCAGCTCTTGTATCTGGACTCTTCGCCCGAGGTGCTGCTGCGCCGATATAGCGAAACTCGTCGCCGTCATCCGCTGTCGCCTGCCGAAACTGCCGAGGTCGGCATCGACCGCGAATTAGATTTGCTGGCACCGATCCGTGCACGGGCAGATATTTTGCTAGACACCTCGGAGATGACTCCACACGACCTGAAGGCCGAGATCGAGCGCCAATTCGCGATTGGGCAAGAGGGTAATCTGGCCGTTTCAATTCAGTCCTTTTCGTTCAAGCGGGGCACCCCGCGCGGCATCGACATGATCTTCGATGCGCGGTTTCTGCGTAACCCCTACTGGGAACCTGCGCTGCGAAAGATGAATGGTCAGGACGACGCGGTCAGCGACTACATCAGCCAAGACCCGCGCTTTGCCGAGTTTTTCGATCGCGTAAAAGGTCTGGTTGAATTCCTATTGCCACAATATGCCACAGAGGGAAAATCCTATTTGTCGATAGGGTTTGGTTGTACCGGAGGACAACACCGTTCGGTTGCACTCGCAGAAAAGCTGGCCAAAGCCCTTGCAACTGCGGGATGGCAGGTGTCAATTAGACATCGTGAATTGGAAAGACAGGCCCCCTCGGGTTCTGCAAAGGGTAAGTAAGGCAAGGCGTGATCGGGATCGTAATCGTCGCGCATGGTGGGTTGGCCAAAGAATATCTGGCCGCGGTTGAACATGTGGTAGGCCCGCAGAGCGGGATCAGCGCCATTTCGATCGAACCGGATCATGACCGTGCACAGAAGCAGCGCGAAATTTCCGCAGCAGCGGATGCTGTCGACAGCGGCGACGGAGTGATTGTCGTGACCGATATGTTTGGCGGCTCTCCGTCGAACCTGAGTCTTCGGGCCTGCAGCCCCAAAAACCGACGAATTCTATATGGCGCGAACCTGCCCATGCTGATCAAGCTGGCCAAGAGCCGCCATTTGAACGTCCCCGAAGCAGCCCAGTGTGCGCTGACCGCAGGGCGGAAATATATTGACAGTTGCGACGTCAGTGAGGACTAAGAGCCCTTATGTCACATTCTGTTTGCCGCACATTCCCGATCATCAACGTCAAAGGGCTTCATGCCCGCGCTTCGGCAAAATTTGTCGAAGTTGTCGAGCAATTCGATGCCCGTGCCGAGGTTGCCCATAACGGCATGTCCACCTCTGGTGACAGCATTATGGGATTGCTGATGCTTGCGGCCGCCCATGGCACATCGATTGATGTTGAGACGACGGGACCCCAGTCGACCGAACTGGCCGATGCGCTCGAAGCTCTGGTCGCGGACCGCTTTGGCGAAGACATGTGATCGCGGGCAGGGGGAACGATTGTGACGGATACATCCGAGTCCCACTCTGACCGTCTTCACTCAGCGTCGCTGAGTGGCCAAGGGGACGGCGGAAACCTATCGGACCAGTCCTACGATCGCCGCCGCCTCTCTTATGCGACTACGTTTGATAATGCTTTCCAACGCCGTACCATTCAGACGATGGAGTTCCTGACCGGCAAGCTACGTCTCCTGCGTCTGATCCGTCGGTTCGAAGCGATGGGCGTGCCCTTTGGTCAACCTTTCTGGAAACAGGCGCTTGAAGTGATGGGGATTCCGCTCGAGACCCCACAAGAACAGATCAATCGTATCCCCGAGACGGGTCCGCTTATCGTGGTCGCAAACCACCCACACGGGCTGGTCGACGGTATGGTCCTGGCGGAACTCATGGGCCGCCGCCGCACGGACTACAAAATCCTGACGCGCTCTTTGCTGACGGGCGTTGGCGAGATCGACGAATTCATGATCCCAGTTCCCTTCGCACACGAAGAAGACGCCCTGCAGAAGAACCTGCTTATGCGCAAACGGGCGATGGATCACCTCTCAGATGGCGGGGCCATTGTGCTGTTTCCGTCAGGTGTGGTCGCCTCATCCGACACCATGTTCGGCCCCGCAATTGAACGGGAATGGAATCCCTTTACTGCGAAAATGATCCAGCGCTCCAAAGCGGACGTGCTGCCGATCTTCTTCCCTGGTTCAAACTCGCGCTGGTACCAGATGGCAAACCGCACTTCAGCCACCCTGCGTCAGGGGTTGCTGCTGCATGAAGTCGTGCATGCTCTGAACAAACCGCAGGCGCCCGTGGTTGGCAACGTCTTCGACCGCGATGAAATCGCGAAATGGTCCACCAACCCCCGCGGTTTCATGGGGTGGCTCCGCGAGCAAACGCTCGCATTGGGAACAACCGCCTAACCTTCATCTTGGTGAAAATACCCACGGCCGTAGGCCGCGCCGTCAGGCGCAAAAAGCAAAACCCCCGCGGCCGGGCCTCGGGGGTCTCAATTCTTTTTCAGTGCGACTGAATGTCTTTATAGACCTTCGCGCTGGGCCTTTTTACGTGCCAGCTTGCGAGCGCGGCGAATCGCTTCTGCCTTCTCGCGTGCCTTCTTCTCAGAGGGCTTCTCGAAGTGCTGCTTAAGCTTCATTTCACGGAAAACGCCTTCACGTTGAAGCTTTTTCTTCAGGGCGCGGAGCGCCTGATCGACATTGTTGTCACGAACACTGACCTGCATACCGGTGTCACCACCTTTCTAGTTTAGAGTTTCAATCAATAGCAGGAAGTGGCCGTATAGCATCGGCGCCCTAGTTTGTCTAGCATCCGGAGAAACAGACGGAGCAGACATATGACCGACTCGCCCAAAGCACAGCTTCTCGACGCGATCAAGATGCACGTCCCCTTTGATGGGTGGACTCGCCCTGCCTATCAGGCGGCTGTTGCCGACACAGGGATTGATCCCGTTTTGGCCAGCGCCGTGTGCCCTCGTGGGGCCGTCGACCTAGCCATTGCGTTTCATCAGGAAGGCGACGCGCAAATGGTGATGCGGATGGCCGAACCCGATGTTGCGGAAATGAAGATCCGTGAAAAGATCACCTTTGCCGTGCGCACGCGGCTGGAGCTGGTCGAGGACAGGGAACTGGTCCGCCGCGGGATGACGCTGTTTTCGCTGCCCCAGCATGCGGCTGATGGCTCCAAACTGATTTGGCAGACCTGCGACGCAATCTGGAATTCAATCGGTGACACCTCTGACGATGTGAACTGGTACACGAAGCGCGCGACGCTGGCCGCTGTCTATTCTTCGACCGTGCTCTACTGGCTGGGGGACGAGAGCGAAGGACACGAGGCGACGTGGGCCTTCCTCGATCGCCGGATCGAGAACGTCATGCAGATCGAAAAGATGAAGGCGACCGTGCGCAAAAGCCCGTTCCTCTCCAAGCTGATGGCAGGGCCGAATGCGGTACTTTCGCACATCAAGGCCCCTTCGCGCTTGAACGATCAGGGATTGCCGGGTCACATGGCCCCGAAATCCCAAAGCTGACCCGAGGACGAAATGACCCAAGACATGCGCGTGATCGAAATCGCTCAACCGGGCGGCCCCGAAGTGCTGACCCCAGCACAGCGTGACATTCCGGCGCCAAAGGCAGGCGAAGTTGTGATCCGCGTGGCCTATGCCGGTGTGAACCGCCCCGATGCTCTGCAGCGCGCGGGACTCTACAATCCGCCCCCGGGGGCAAGCGACTTGCCGGGCCTTGAGGCTTCGGGCGAGATTAGCGCGGTGGGCGAAGGCGTGTCAGAGTGGAAGGTCGGCGATCAAGTCTGCGCCCTTCTGCCTGGCGGAGGCTACGCAGAGTACGTGGCAACGCCTGCAGCGCACTGCTTGTCCATCCCTGACGGCATGTCGATGGACCAGGCGGCCTGTCTGCCCGAGACCTTTTTCACCGTGTGGTCGAACGTTTTTCAGCGGGGCGGCTTGCAGGCCGGCGAGCGGTTCCTGATCCACGGCGGCTCGTCGGGCATCGGCACGACAGCAATACAGCTCGCCCGCCATTTCGGTGCCCGTGTGTTTGTCACAGCCGGGTCGGAAGACAAGTGTGCAGCCTGCATCGATCTAGGCGCAGAGCGCGCGATCAATTATCGCGACGAAGACTTCGTCGAGGTGGTCCGTGCTGAGGGTGGTGCGAACCTGATCCTAGATATGGTCGGGGGCAGCTATCTGCCGCGCAACGTCAAATCGCTGGCTGATGACGGTCGCTTGGTTCAGATCGCGTTCCTGCAGGGGCCCAAGGTCGAATTGAACTTTGCCCAAGTCATGATGCGCCGTCTGACAATCACGGGCAGCACTCTGCGCCCCCAGAGTGATCTGGCCAAAGCGCGTATTGCAGTTGAATTACGAGAAAAGGTCTGGCCACTGCTGAGCGCTGGTCAGATCAAACCCGTGATGGATAGCGAATTTGCTTTGGACGAAGCGAGCCAAGCGCATGCCCGCATGGAAAGCAGCGGGCACATTGGCAAGATTGTCCTGAAAGTCAGCTAATGGGCATCGCCCCTAGCGAATAGGGGCGAACAGCGCATCCTTTTGCGTGCAATCGCGCACCACGTCCTGTCCGCAGGGGACAGGGTCCAAATCCTTGGACAGACATATGCGCACTTCCTGAATGCGGCGGTCGCGGCAGGTGACCGTCAGCATATCTGGCTCAAGCTGGGGATTCGCTTTTAAAAAAGCTTCTTCGACCAGAGAGGCGGGCAGGCGGACCTCTTCCTCCAACCGGCGAAAGACGTCAGGACGGGTGATCGTTTCATAAGCCTGACGGGACAGATCAAAATAGGTGTTTGGACTTAGGCCAGTGCAGACGCCATGCTTTTTCCACTGATGCCACGCCAGCCCTCCAGAGCCCATGATATCGGCTATCTCGCCGGTTTCGCGGCGAGATGGCGCACGCTCTACCGTGTTGCAATAACTGGGATATCCGCGGTGAAACTGGGGCCAAAGGCCGTGCAGGCTCCATCCCAGATCGGTGTCGCACTGCTCGGCGTCCCGCGCATCCCCTTCGATTGCGCACCACGTCGGGCTCCAGCTCAGGGCCATGACGTAGTAGTCGAACTCACCGGCTGTGTCGCCCTCGGCATGTGCCACAGCGGTCGAAAGTAGCAGTCCTATCACCCAACGCATTTGCCCTTTTCCTTTTACCCGTTTCACGCTATATCGCCGTTCAGTTCCCCGTAAATTGTGAACAGTTCTGCCAAGGCAGGACAGCCCCGAAGGCGGGCGACGGGGGAAGTCTATTCAAGGAGTGACCACATGGGCAAACCGATCATGGCGAAGGCAACGGCTGTATGGCTCGTTGACAACACCACTCTGTCGTTCAAGCAGATCGCTGATTTCGTCGGCATGCACGAGCTGGAAATTCAGGGGATCGCCGACGGCGATGTGGCCGGTTCGGTGCGTGGGTTTGATCCCGTCGCAAATAACCAGTTGGACGCCGAAGAGATCAAGCGCGCGGAAAACAATCCGATGCACAAGCTGAAGCTCAAGTTCAACAAAGCGGCTCAGGGCGAGGAAAAGCGCCGCGGCCCGCGCTACACCCCCCTGTCCAAGCGTCAGGATCGTCCGGCGTCGATCCTGTGGCTCGTCAAGTTCCACCCCGAACTGGCGGACAGCCAGATCGCCAAGCTGGTCGGCACCACCAAACCGACCATCGCAGCGATCCGCGAGCGCACCCACTGGAACATTGCGAACATCAACCCGATCGACCCCGTCGCACTGGGCCTGTGCAAGCAGTCGGAGCTGGACCTTGCCGTTCAGAAAGCAGCCGAGAAGCGTCGCGCCGAAGGCGTGATGTCGGACGACGAGCGTCGCGCGCTGGTTAGCACCGAGGCAAGCCTGTCCATGGACTCGGCCGAGCCTCGTATCCCCACCGCGATCGAAGGTCTGGAGACCTTTAGCTTCGGATCGGACTCGAACGATCAGGAAGAAGAAGCAGACAAATTCGACGACACCCGCGATGCGGACAGCTTCTTCAACTTGCCGAACTCGAGCGACGACGAAGACGACGACAAATAAGACGGAATACGGTTCCACGAAAAACCCGGCCTAGTGCCGGGTTTTTGCTTTTTGGGCTGCGTGTCAGACAGGAACCTGATTATGTGCGATCAGTTTCCAGCCTTCGTCTGCTTCGCAATAGGTGGAGCTGCAGAGCGCGCGATAGGTGTCTTTGCCGCGCTTGGCGTGGGCCTCGTAGGCCAAAACAAAGGCCGATCCATGACGCATCGCGATTTCGTCCTCGAACTCGACTGATTCCCAGCGCGGACCTTTTTCAATCACATTGAGGATTTTCTTGCCGCACAGAATGCCGGTTGGCTTCGGAAGTACCATGACCGCGTCTTCAGCGATTTTGTCATTGTAGAACGCAGGACCTTCGAGCCAGAACCTTTGTTCGTCCTGCCAGCGGGCTTGCTCAATATTCATTATAATAGCCTCAATAAATTCCGGACCTTAAACCCAGTGAAGCTAACTTAGTTCCAATTTATTAAAATTAAATTGATCTACGTGCCTTGAGCGCGGCAGAAATTGTGCCGTCGTCCAGATAATCCAGTTCTCCGCCGATCGGGACGCCTTGGGCAAGCGAAGTTATGCGCACGCGGCCATCCAGCTGGTCCGCGATGTAGTGAGCGGTGGTTTGCCCGTCTACAGTTGCGTTCAGCGCCAGAATAACTTCGGAGATCTGTTCGTTTTCGATACGGGCGACCAGCTGCGGAATGCGGATATCTTCTGGGCCGATATCATCAAGTGCCGATAGCGTACCGCCAAGCACATGGTACCGCCCGCCAAAAACCGCGCCGCGTTCCATCGCCCACAGATCGCTGACGTCTTGGACAACGCAAATCTCGCCGGTTGCGCGCTTTTCAGACCGGCAGATGTCACAGATGTCCTCGGTCCCGATATTCCCGCAGTTCAGACATTCGCGGGCGGTTGCCGCGACCTTGGCCATCTGTTCCGCAAGCGGGGACAAAAGCTGTCCCCGCTTGCGGATCATTTGCAGCACAGCACGCCGCGCCGAGCGAGGCCCCAAGCCAGGCAGTCGGGCCATCATCTCGATCAGCTTGTCGATGTCGCGGGTGCTGCTCATATTCGTTTAGAAGGGCAGCTTCATGTCCGCAGGCAGGCCCATTTCGGCGGCCAGCTTCTGCATCTCTTCGGCGGCCTTTTCTTGTGCCTTATCTTGTGCGTTAGAGATCGCGGCAAGGATTAGGTCCTCGACCACCTCTTTGTCCTCGGCACTAAAGATCGAAGGGTCGATGTCCAGCGACTTCACCTTGCCTTTGGCATTGGCGGTCGCCTTGACCAGACCCGCCCCAGCTTCGCCAGTGACGGTCATGTCGTTCATTTCTTCCTGCAGATCGGTCATGCGGGTCTGCATGTCCTTAGCAGTTTTCATCATCTTGGCCATGTCGCCCATGGCGCCCAAACCTTTGAACATCGGGTTTCTCCTATTTCGGGTGGTTACTGATCCTCGAAAGGATCCCATTCATCTTCGACTTCGGGCAGAGCCTCTGACATCGCTTCGGCTTGCTGCTCGGCCTGCGTGCGGATTTCCGTAATTTGCGCCTTGGGAAAGAGGGCGCGCACGGCGGCAAACATCGGGTGTGCCTCGGCTTCCTGTCGCAGTGCCAAGGCTTCGGCGTCGCGCACTTCGGCAATCGTCTTGCCACCGCCAGAGCCTACCACAATCACGGCCCATCGCGCACCAGTCCATGCCTGCAATCGCGACCCAAGGCGTTGCGCCAGATCACGCGGTGCTTGGTCCGTCACTTCGCACTCAATCCGACCGGGACTGTATTTCGCGAGCCGGAAGTAATTCTCAACCTCGATCAAGAGTTTTACGTCGCGATGGGTGCGGATCAGGTCCAGAACGTTTTCGAATGTCGCATAGGCCGCAAGCGGGTTCGCCTGTGCGGTCACCGGCTGTGCTCCGCCACGGGCAACGGGACCACTGGGACCAGTATGGGTTGGCGTGGGCATAGAGCCGCGGGCTGATACGTTGCCTCCGCCGCCACCAGCGGGGCCGCCGCTCGGCGCGGGGCCGCGGGGCGGGTCTTGCTGCAGCTTACGTACCAACTCCTCGGGGCTTGGCAGCTCTGCCACATGGGTCAAACGAATGATCGCCATCTCGGCGGCCATCATGGCGTTCGGCGCGGCACTGACTTCCTCTAGCGCCTTCAGCAGCATTTGCCACATGCGGGTCATCGACCGGATCGGCAAACGGTTCGCCAGATCAACACCGCGGCGGCGCTCGTCTGGACTGATGGTCGGATCCTCTGCCGCATCGGGGGTGATCTTCACCACGCTGATCCAGTGGGTGATCTCGGCCATATCTCGCAGAACGGCCAAGGGATCGGCCCCATCCGCGTATTGCGCCCCCAACTCGGTCAAAGCCCCAGCGGCATCCCCGCCCATGACCATCTCGAACAGGTCCATCACGCGGCTACGATCCGCCAGTCCCAGCATCGCACGCACTTGATCTGCGGTGGTCTCACCCGCCCCATGGCTGATCGCCTGATCCAGCAGCGAGGTTGCATCGCGCGCGGATCCTTCGGCCGCGCGGGTGATCAGCGCCAAAGCATCATCGGAAATATCTGCGCTTTCAGCCCCTGCGATCTTACGGAGCAACGCAATCATCACCTCGGGCTCAATCCGGCGCAAGTCGAACCGCTGACACCGCGATAGCACCGTCACAGGCACCTTGCGGATTTCGGTCGTCGCAAAGATGAACTTCACATGGGCCGGAGGCTCCTCCAGCGTCTTGAGCAGCGCGTTGAACGCACTGTTCGACAACATGTGAACCTCGTCGATGATATAAATTTTGTAGCGCGCCGAAGCCGCCCGATAATGCACAGAATCGATGATTTCACGAATGTCACCCACACCGGTGCGCGAAGCGGCGTCCATCTCCATGACGTCGACATGACGCCCTTCCATGATCGCGGTGCAGTGCTCGCACTGACCACAAGGCTCGGTCGTCGGCCCGCCGTTTCCGTCCGGCCCGATACAGTTCATCCCCTTGGCAATGATCCGCGCGGTGGTCGTCTTACCGGTCCCGCGAATGCCGGTCATGATGAACGCCTGCGCAATCCGGTCCGCAGCAAAGGCGTTCTTCAGCGTGCGCACCATTGCGTCCTGACCGACCAGATCGGCAAAGGTTTCGGGGCGGTATTTCCGCGCCAATACCTGATAGGCAGTCTGTCCGGTCTCGCTCATGGGGCCTCCCAATTCTTCCGTGGCAAACCTAAGGCTCACCCTGTCAAAGGTCCAGCGCCGCTGCTTTCACTTTGGCAAAAATACTCTGGGGGAGACGCGCGCCAGCGCGGCGGGGGCAAAGCCCCCACTCGCGTGGGTTCCACGAGATCAAGATGTCGGGGAATAAGGTGAGAGGTTGAACAGCGACCCAAGCGGGGCTCGTTGCGGCTGCTTCCTTCCGGACCTGACCGGGTTGGCGAGGCGCTCGCCCGCGCCAACCTCTCAAGGCGTCATTTAGGGCGTTCGAAAACAGAATGCAAGGGGGCGGATTATCCGATGATCCCCGCCCATTTCAGTCCCGCCATCAGGTCGTCGGCTACGAAATGTGCAAATCGGCGCGACGATGGGATGGCGTCCGGCACTTGAACCACCGTCAAACCTGCGGCGAACGCGGCTTGCGCACCGGTCTCCGAATCTTCGAATGCAAGCGCACGGCCGGGCGCAACTCCCAGCTGTTGCGCGGCCAACAAATAAGGCTCGGGCGCGGGCTTTGCGTTTTCCACGTGGGCGACGGTCACAACCACATCGAAATGGGAGTGCAGCCCGGTCGCGGTCATCTTGAGTTCCGCCTCACCCTGTTGGGACGAGGTGCAGATCGCTTTGGGCAGGCCCGCCGCATCGACCGCCGCCAGCGCGTCCAAGAGGCCCGGCTTATGAGGGATGCCGTCTGTCGCATACAGCTCTCCGACAATCTCGGCCCAGCGTCGTTCGATCTGCGCCATGTCCACATCGTCATACCGGGCACGGATGATGGCGCCACCGGTTTGCTTGTCGCGGCCGACAAGTTGGTGGAACAGGTCTTCTTCCAGATCAATGCCTTGCTCAGCAAAGGCCCGACGTCCAGCTTGCCAGCCCAGAGCCTCTGTGTCGATCAGCGTCCCGTCGAGATCAAAAATAACCGCGTCAAACTTCATCGCGCTCTCCTGACAACCAAAAGGGCGACCCGCGAAGGCCGCCCCTCTTTCGGGTTATCGCTATCAGCTTAGAGAGCGATGCGGAAGAGCGTGAAGCCTTCGTCGCCTTCGCCCGCCTCAGTGATGTCCAAGGCTGCGATGTCGCTTAGATGCGCTTTGGCTTTGGGGCCGGTTTCGAACAACACTGTTGTGTCCGGCACCGGTGCAAAGGACCAGTTGTTGTCAGCAGTTGGATTGATGGTTCCTTGCTCGACGATATAGCGGACAAGGATATCGCGGTTGGTGTCCGGCCCTTCAAAGATGATCGTATCGCCCTTGGCTCCGGGGAAGTCACCACCGCCGCTGGCGCGGTAGTTGTTGGTGGCGACGATAAATTCCTGATCAGGATCAACAGGCGCGCCGTCGTATGAGAGATTCACGATGCGGTTCGCCTCTGGATTCAGGTCTTCGCCCTTTGGCCCGAACTTCGAGGGCTGGGTTAGGTCGATCTGATAGGTTACCCCGTCGATGACGTCGAAGTTGTAGCTGGGGAAGTCGGGGTCCAGCAGGGTCTGGTCCTGTTCACCTTCGGTGATCTGGTTGAACATACCAGCAGAGCGTTCCAGCCAGTCTTTCAGCTGCGCTCCAGAGATTTTCACGGCCCGAATCGTGTTGGGGTAGAGATACAAGTCCGCTACATTCTTGATCGCCACATCGCCGACTGGCACGTCGGTGTAGTAGTCAGGACCACCGCGGCCGCCCGCCTTGAACGGCGCCGCAGCCGAGAGCAAGGGCAGCTCCGCGTACTCGGTGTCTGCGAGCATCTGTTCAATGTACCACATCTGCGCATTCGACACGATTTGGACGGACGGATCGTCGGCAACCAAAGCGAAATAGCTGTAAAGCGGCGCGCTGGTCTTGCCCACGGCGCGGCGCACATAGTCCAGCGTTTCGTTATGCTCTTGGCGGACAGACGCGAGCACGGCGTCGTCGCTTTCGACCAGCGGGGTGATGCTGCGGTCGTCGCCGCGTTCGTAGATCGGACGCACGGTGGCAGAGTGGGTTACAATGCGCCATTCGCCGCCTTCGCGTTCCAGCATCAGGTCAATCAGGCCCATATGGCTGCCCCAGAACCCGCCCATGACGGCGGGCTTGCCGTGGATTGTGCCAGCCTCGGCGTCCACACCGGCGAAATCAGCGTAGGTCGGGCTGGGGAATACGAGGTGACTGTGGCCGGTCATCAGCGCGTCAATGCCGTCGATTTCGGCCAACGGGACCGAGGCGTTCTCCATCCCATCAGTTCGCTGGGCTGATCCGATGCCCGAGTGGGACAGTGCAATCACAATATCCGCGCCCTGTTCTTTCATCTCGGGGACATAGGCTTCGGCGGTTTCTAAAATGTCGCGAGCTTCGACATTGCCGACCAGATGCTTCGAATCCCAGTTCATGATCTGCGGCGGGACGAAGCCGATCAGGCCGATCTTGATCTGATGCGTCTGGCCTGCACCGTCGGTGATGGTCCGGTCCAGCAGCACGTATGGCTTCACTAGTGTTTCGTCCTGAGTCGGGGTGGCACCTAATTTCGTCGCCACATTGGCCGAGACGACAGGAAAACTGGCACCGGCCAGTGATTTCATCAGGAAGCTGAGGCCGTAATTGAATTCGTGGTTACCCAAGGTCGAGGCATCGAATCCCAGCGTGTTCATCGCTGTGATGACGGGGTGCATGTCCCCATCTTTCATGCCCCGTTCGTAGGCGATGTAATCGCCCATAGGGTTGCCTTGTAGAAAATCCCCATTGTCGACGAGCAAGCTGTTAGTCGCCTCGGAACGGATGTCTTTTATGTAAGAGGCCGTGCGGGCGAGGCCTACCGTATCAATGGGCCTGTCCGCGTAGTAATCATAGGGAAACACATGCACGTGCAGATCCGTTGTTTCCATGATCCGTAGGTGCGCCTGATTGGTAGCGGCGCCTGCGGAAAAGGGGTGTAGAACGATCATCGTCCCGCCCGCTGCAGTACTTGCCAGAAAGTTGCGACGTGTAATTCTGTATTTCGAAACGACCATTTCATCATACTCCCATCCATTCCCGGTATTCAGGTAGAGTGCAACTATGACGCGTGCATAACGATAAGCATTTCTGCAGAGAGGCCGTTGCTGCGCGTGCATCCGCGTGGCATGAAGCTGGAAGATTAAGATAGGAACCGGCAATGCGCGACGCAGAGACAGTAACATTCGGAGGCTCTGATCTAAACCGCGCGGCTCATTTGCGAAGCAATGCCAGTGCCCTAGCAGATTTGCGCCGTGACCCCACCGGAACGCACATCGTTCTGTGGCAAGGCAAGCCATTGGTGCAGGGCGAGGAAATGGATGATTTGGTCCGTTTGCCGCACGACCATCCGCTTCTTTCAGAATGCGAGCCTGATGTCCTATTTCTGGGCATGGAAGAGGGTGGACCGGTCTTTGGTCACTGGCTCAAGGACTGGTGGCCCGAAGGTTTGGATGGCTCTGAACTGGGGGGCTTTGTCGATACGACGCAGCAAACCCACCCGACGTTGAAGCCCGATCAGGTCTTTGCCGAGTTACGAATGATCATGACTCATCTGAGCCCGCGCGATGCCGAATTGGCCGCGATATTGCGGGCGATGGTTGAATGGCACCGCCGTCACGGCTTCTGCGCCTGCTGTGGGCAGAAAACCGAAACCGGACAGGGTGGATGGCAGCGCGGCTGTGACGGATGCAAGTCCCAGCATTTTCCGCGGACCGACCCCGTTGTGATCATGCTGATTACCCATGGCAACTCGGTGCTGCTGGGCCGTTCACCGGGCTGGCCCGAGGGAATGTACTCTCTGCTCGCTGGGTTTGTGGAGCCGGGCGAAACGCTAGAGGCTGCGGTGCGACGCGAGGTCGTGGAAGAGGCGGGGATTAAAGTCGGGCGTGTGGAATATCTGGCGAGTCAGCCTTGGGCCTTTCCAGCCAGCCTCATGACTGGTTTCCGCGGCGAGGCGCTGACCGAAGAGATCAAGATCGATCCGGCAGAATTGGAAGACGCGGTTTGGTTCAGCCGCGAAGAGGTTGCCAAAGCCTTTATCGGTCAGCACCCGACCCTGAAGCCTGCCCGCAAAGGAGCGATTGCCCAGTTCCTGTTACAGAAGTGGCTTTCTGACCAGTTAGATTGAAAGATAGATTGAGTTTCTTTGAAATTACGGAATTGATGGAAGCATGAAGTTCAGCACACGAGAAGACATCGATTTGCCCCTCGACAAGGTATTCGAGGAGGTCAGCGACCTCGATCAATTCGAGCGTGCGGCCCTGCGCCGTGGGGTCAAGATCCGTCGTCTCGATAACCATGCAGATGCCCGTGCGGGTATGCAGTGGGAAATGGATTTTGTGCTGCGGGGCAAGGAGCGTCATCTGGACGCGCAGATGATCAGCTACGATCCCCCTAACGGCATGATGTTCGAAGGAAAATCTGGCGGCATGCTACACCATCTCACCGTTGACCTCACGCCCCTGTCAAAGAAGCGGACGCGGCTACAATTGGAGTTGGAACTCAAGCCGCGCAGTCTGCCAGCACGTCTGTTGATCCAGTCGTTCAAGCTGGGGAAGCAGAAGCTGAACAAGAGGTTCAAGCAGCGGGTGACTGACTTTGCTCGCGAGATGGAGAAATCGGCCGCGCGCTAAGGCGCGGCTTTGCAGTCAGCTCTCGCGGCGGGGCGATGCGGGGTAGACCCCCAGAATTTTCAGATGATCGGTGAAGTAGCTCAGCTCTTCGAGCGCGAGACGTACGTTGTCGTCTTCTGGATGACCCTCGATATCCGCATAGAACTGGGTCGCGGTGAAGTGGCCACCGACCATGTAGCTTTCCAGCTTGGTCATGTTGACGCCGTTGGTCGCAAATCCGCCCATCGCTTTGTAGAGCGCGGCGGGGATGTTGCGAACGCGGAAAACAAAGGTGGTCATCATCTTGCCCGACCCGCGGCGGGTCAGGTCGATCGCGGGACGCATCAGCAGGAAGCGCGTGGTGTTGGTGCCCTCGTCTTCAATGTCCTTGGCCAAAACATCTAGACCGTAGATCTCACCAGCAAGCTCGCTCGCCAGCGCTGCCTGTTCGGGGTCATTGCGCTCGGCGATCTCGCGGGCAGACCCCGCAGTGTCGGCGCCGGTGATACGCTGAATACCGTGTTCTGTCAGGAATGACCGGCATTGACCCAGCAGCATCGAGTGGGACATCGCGGATTTCACCTGCGACAACTGGGTGCCCTTGATTCCGAGCAAGGTGATTCGGACACGCACGAACGCTTCGTCGACAATATGCAGGCCGGATTCGGGCAGAAGGTAGTGAATATCGGCGACTCGGCCGTAGGTCGAATTTTCGACGGGCAGCATGGCGAGGTCAGCTTCGCCCGATTTTACGGCAGTGATGGCGTCTTCAAACGTTGCGCAGGGCATTACTTCATCATTTGGGCGCGCTTCGCGGCATGCCTGATGCGAATAAGCGCCAAGTTCCCCCTGGAAAGCGATACGTTTTGCCATGTTTTTCGTCCATTTCTGCCAAATCGGGCGTTTGGTCGCGGTAACTACACCTTGCGTCCATTGGGGGGAAGCGCATATGAAGCCGCAACAGCTAACGAAGTGAGACGCGAGCCATGCTTGATACGATGACCTTCACCAAGGTTCTGGGCGGATTTTGTGGCGCCTTTCTGATTTTCCTTCTCGGCAAGTGGGTTGCTGAAGAAGTTTACGCGATGGGCGGAGGCCACGGTGACGAGCACGCACAGGGCTATGTCATCGAAGTCGCGGATGCAGGCGGTGCAGCAGAGGAAGAAGAAGGCCCTGACTTTGCAACCCTGCTTGCCAGCGCAGATGCGGGCAAAGGCGAACGCGTCTTCAAGAAATGCGCTGCATGCCACAAAGTTGACGGCGAAGATGCAACCGGCCCGCACCTGAACGGTGTTGTAGACCGTGCCATTGGTAGCGTCGCTGGCTTCAACTACTCTGGCTCGCTGAGCGCGGTCGGTGATGTTTGGAGCGCCGAGAACCTGAACGTATTCTTGGAAAACCCCAAGGGCGCAGCGCCCGGCACATCGATGGGCTTTGCTGGCCTGCGCAAGGTTGAGGATCGTGCTGACCTCGTCGCTTACCTGCAGAGCATCAGCAACTAAGGTTTATCCTGAATTTGAAATTCAAAAAGGGCTGTCCACTCGGGCAGCCCTTTTTCGTTTTAAGCTGTTGTTCACGCTCGCTCACGCATCCTCGACTTGCACCTTTGTCGCTTCACGCTTTAGCGTTGCGAACTATATGATCGTGACAGCGACATTTCAGGAGGTTTTTATGCGCCAACCCCATCGTCCCCGTCAGGCCGCCGCCCGCAGCGCCGCGCGCCCTGATCCGCGTCCGCAGATGCGTCAGATGCTATGGGGAGGGTTGGTTGGTCTGGCCGTGCTGGCCGGTGCCTCTATGGTCAAGGCTCAAGAGACCGAAGGCGACACGATCAAGACCTACGGCTACTCGTTCTTTGGCGAGCTGAATTACCCGCAGGATTTCGAACATCTGGATTATGTGAACCCCGACGCACCGCGCGGCGGCGAGATGGCAATTTCCGCAGACGGCACGTTTGACAGCATGAATCCCTATTCGCGCAAGGGGCGGGCGGCGTCGCTGTCGTCTATCCCTTTCGAATCGCTGTTGATCGGGGTGTCCGACGCAGAAGAGGTCTACTATGGCCTACTTGCCGAGAGCCTCGAGTATCCCGAAGACAAATCGTGGGTGATCTTCAATATGCGCCCCGAAGCGAAGTTTTCGGATGGCAGCCCCGTGACCGCTCATGACGTGGTGTTCAGCCACAACCTGATGATGGAGCAGTCCCTGCAAAGCTACCGCGAAGCCGTGGGTAAGCGCGTGTTGGGGGCTGAAGTCATTGATGACTACACCGTGAAATTCACCTTTGCCCCAGACATCCCGCGCCGATCGCTGATTGATCAGGTTGGTGGTCAGCCGGTTTTTTCGAAAAAATGGTACGAGGAAACGGGCGCACGTTTGGATGAAAGCCGCATGGAAACCGGGCTTGGGTCTGGTCCCTACATGCTAGAAAGCTACGACATCAACCGCCGCGTCGTGTACAAGCGCCGCGATGATTACTGGGGCGATGACCTGCCGATCAATCAGGGCCGTAACAACTTCGACCGAATTCGTGTCGAATACTTTGCCGACTCCAACGCCGCGATGGAGGGGTTCAAGGCAGGCGCTTACACCTTCCGCCAAGAGAACAGTTCGCGGTCTTGGGCCACGGCCTATGATTTTCCGAATCTAAATGATGGCTACGTCGTCAAAGAGGAGTTGCCCAACGGCAACGTGCCCGCAGCGGCTGGTTTCGTCTTTAATCTGGACAAAGAAAAGCTGCAGGATATCCGCGTCCGCGAGGCGATCGGGCTGGCCTACAATTTCGAATGGACCAACAAGCAGGTGCAATTCGGCCTATTCCAGCAGCGCACCTCGTTCTGGGAAAATAGCCCTGTTGCCGCCAAGGGTTTGCCCGAAGGCAACGAGCTCGAGTTGCTCGAAAAATACGCTGACCTCCTGCCCGATGGTATCCAAACATCCGAGCCGGTCATGCCCCATACCTCGGGCGACAGCCAGCTGGATCGTCGCAACCTGCGCAAGGCGTCACGCTTGCTAGAAGATGCTGGATGGGTTGCTGGAGATGACGGGATGCGCAGCAAAGATGGTCAGGTCCTTAGCCTTGAGATCATTGAAGACAGCCCAACCTTTGACCGCATTGTGCTGCCCTTCATCGAAAATCTGAAAGCTCTGGGTATCGACGCAACCTACAATCGCATCGATCCGGCGCAGTTCACCAATCGCCGTCGCGATCGCGACTACGACATGATTTACACCGCTTATGGCATGTACGAGCATCCCTCGACCGGTCTGATGCAGCAGTTCGGCTCGGCTGATGCGGCTTACAGCCTGTTCAACCCCGCGGGCCTCGCCGATCCGGGTGTGGACGCACTGATCGACGAGATTGTTGCGGCCACCACGCTGGACGAGATTGAACCCGCCACTCGCGCGTTGGACCGTGTCTTCCGCGCGAAGCGGTTCCTGATCCCGACGTGGTACAACGATGTCTACTGGGTCGCCTATTACGACATGTATGGCCACCCAGAAGAGCTGCCTCGTTTTGATCTGGGGTATCTGGATTTCTGGTGGTACGACGCTGAAAAAGCAGAAAAACTCAAAGACGCAGGCGTGCTGCGCTAAGGACGACGTTAGGGGACTTGCCGTATGGGCGCCTATATTCTGAGGCGATTGCTTCTCGTGATCCCGACACTCATCGGGATCATGATCATCAACTTCGCACTGGTGCAGTTCGTCCCGGGCGGTCCGGTTGAGCAGGCCATCGCGCGCTTCCAAGGCGAAGGCGACGTGTTCGAAGGTATCGCGGGCGGTGGCAACGATGCCAATGTCGGCGGTGACACGGACAGTGGCTACCTCGGTGCGCGCGGCTTGCCGCCAGAGTTCATTGCCCGTCTAGAGGTCGAGTACGGGTTCGCCCGCATCGTTTGTGAAGATGGCTTCGAAGGCACGCCCTCCATCGAGGCCGAGGAGTGCACCAAAGAGAATATCCCGATCATTGAGCGCTTTGGCATCATGATGTGGAATTACATGCACCTTGATTTCGGAGAGAGCTTTTTCCGAGACTCGCCCGTCTTTGCGATCGTGCTGGAGAAGATGCCGGTGTCGATCTCACTTGGGCTGTGGTCGACTTTGATCGCCTACATCGTGTCGATCCCGCTGGGTATCGCCAAGGCGGTGCGCGATGGCACCAGTTTCGACGTCTGGACCAGCAGCGCCATTATCGTGGGCTATGCGATCCCCGGTTTCTTGTTCGCGATCCTGCTGATCGTTTTGTTCGCGGGCGGCTCCTACTGGCAAATCTTCCCCTTGCGCGGTCTGACCAGCGACAATTGGGATAGCCTGAGTCTGGGGGGCAAGATCATCGACTACTTCTGGCACATCGCTCTACCAGTGCTGGCGAGCACGATTTCGGCCTTCGCAACGCTGACATTGCTGACCAAGAATAGCTTCCTCGATGAGATTAAGAAGCAGTACGTCATGACCGCCCGCGCCAAAGGCCTGTCAGAGAAGGCAGTGCTCTATGGTCACGTCTTCCGAAACGCGATGCTGATCGTGATCGCGGGCTTCCCCGCAGTGTTTATCGGCGTGTTCTTCGGCGGTAGCCTGATTATCGAAACGCTGTTTTCGCTGGATGGCTTGGGCCGTTTGGGGTTCGAAGCAGCGGTAGCGCGCGACTATCCAGTCATCTTTGGCACGCTTTTCGTGTTTGGCTTGATCGGTCTGGTCGTCGGCATCCTGTCGGACCTGATGTACGTGGTCGTGGACCCAAGGATTGACTTCGAACGGAGGGAAGGCTGATGGCTCTGTCTCCTCTGAACCAGCGCCGTTGGCGGAACTTCCGCGCGAACGGGCGCGCGTTCTGGTCGCTAATCCTGTTTTGCGTTCTGTTCGGGCTGTCGCTCTTTGCCGAGTTTCTGGCGAACGACAAACCGATCCTCGTGAGCTACCGCGGTGAATTCTATACGCCGGTCTTTAACTTCTACCCAGAGACAGCCTTTGGTGGCGACTTTAAAACCGAAGCCATCTACCGCGATGTCGAGGTAAAATGCCTCATCGCGACGGGTGGGTCCGAGTTCTGCTGGGATGACCCCGAAGGCTACATGGAAGAGGCGCAGACAAACGGCACCGTCGAAGGTGAGCCCGTCGAGACCGGCTGGATGCTCTGGCCGCCAATCCCTTACAGCTATGACACGCCGAATGACATTGGACGCGCGGCCCCCAGCCCGCCCGATAGTGATCACTGGCTTGGCACTGATGACACGACTCGCGATGTTTTGGCACGCGTGATCTATGGCTTCCGTCTGTCGATTATCTTTACCCTGATCGTCACCACGTGTGCGTCTATCATCGGGATCATCGCGGGGGCGCTTCAGGGCTTCTTTGGCGGATGGCTTGACCTGATCTTCCAGCGCGTGATCGAGATTTGGGGTGCGACCCCGTCTTTGTACATCATCATCATCATGTTCGCGATCTTGGGGCGCAGTTTCTGGCTCCTTGTGTTGCTTACGGTGCTGTTCAGTTGGACCTCGCTTGTGGGCGTTGTTCGGGCCGAATTCCTGCGGGCGCGCAATCTGGAATACGTTCGCGCGGCCAAGGCGCTGGGGGTCAGCAACTGGACCATCATGTTCCGCCACATGCTTCCGAACGCGATGGTCGCGACGTTGACCATGATGCCCTTCATTATTACTGGCACAATCAGCACGCTGGCGGGTCTGGATTTTCTGGGCTTTGGTCTGCCGTCGTCCGCGCCGTCGTTGGGCGAGCTGACGTTGCAAGCCAAACAGAACCTTCACGCGCCTTGGCTGGGCTTCACCGCCTTCTTCACTTTTGCGATCATGCTGTCGCTGCTGGTCTTTATCTTCGAAGGCATACGCGATGCCTTTGACCCGAGGAAAACCTTCAAATGACGAATGTTCTCGAGGTCGATAACCTCAAAGTAAGTTTCCGACAGGACGGTCAATCAGTTCAGGCAGTCAAAGGTGTGTCCTTTGCAGTGGCCAAGGGCGAAACTGTCGCGCTGGTGGGCGAGTCCGGTTCTGGCAAATCAGTGACCGCGCTGTCGACGGTGCAGCTGCTTGGAGACGCGGCAGAGGTTTCGGGTGCAGTCCGGTATCAGGGGCAGGACATGGTCACGGCGTCGGATGCGCAATTGCGCAAGGTCCGCGGCAACGACATCAGTTTCATCTTCCAAGAGCCGATGACCTCTTTGAACCCGCTGCACACGCTGGAAAAACAGCTTGGGGAAAGTCTGGCCCTGCACCAAGGGATTGCAGGCAATCAGGCGCGGGATCGGATCATTGACCTTCTGGACCGCGTGGGCATTCGTGACCCTGAAAAGCGGCTCGGCTCTTATCCGCATCAGCTCTCAGGGGGGCAGCGGCAGCGTGTTATGATCGCGATGGCCCTGGCTAACAAGCCGGAGCTGCTGATCGCAGACGAGCCGACCACGGCGCTTGACGTCACCATTCAGGCGCAAATTTTGGAATTGCTGGCAGAATTGAAGCGGGCAGAAGGCCTGAGCCTGCTGTTCATCACCCACGATCTGGGTATCGTGCGCCGGATTGCCGATCGCGTCTGCGTAATGAAGGATGGGCAAATCGTGGAAACTGGCCCTACAGCCGAGATTTTCGCCAATCCGCAACACCCCTACACCCAGAAGCTTCTGGCGGCAGAGCCCACCGGCACAGCCTTGCCCCTAGCGCCCGATGCGCCCGAGGTTTTGCGGACAGAAGGGCTCAGAGTTTGGTTTCCGATCCAGCAGGGGTTGCTGAAACGAACTGTCGGCCACGTGAAGGCTGTCAATGATGCCACCCTGTCCCTGCATGCCGGAGAGACCTTGGGCATTGTGGGCGAGTCCGGGTCGGGCAAGACCACGGCCGCACTGGCGATCATGCGCTTGATCGAAAGCCAAGGCGGGATCTGGCTACATGGCCAAGATGTGCGAAAGTACAAAACCAAAGAGTTGCGCAAACTGCGCCGTGACATGCAGATCGTGTTTCAGGATCCGTATGGTAGCCTCAGCCCGCGTATGACCTGCGAGCAGGTGATCAGCGAAGGGCTTGGTGTGCACGGAGTTGATCCGGGCAAGAACCCGCGTGATCTGGTGGCAGAGATGATGTCTGAGGTCGGGCTGAACCCTGACTTCATGCACCGCTATCCCCACGAGTTCTCGGGCGGCCAGCGTCAGCGGATTGCGATTGCTCGGGCTATGATTCTGCGGCCCAAGCTACTGGTACTGGACGAGCCGACGTCTGCCTTGGACATGACGGTGCAGGTACAGATCGTCGATATCCTGCGGAACCTGCAACAGAAGTACGGGCTGGCCTATCTGTTTATCAGTCACGATCTACGGGTTGTGCGCGCGCTGTCGCACAAAGTGATGGTCATGCGGAATGGTGATGTGATCGAGGCAGGTGCCGCCGAAGACGTTTTCACCAACCCGCAGACCCCCTATACGCGCGATCTTCTGGCGGCGGCGTTTTCCGAAGCTGTTTGAAGCTGGCAGCTGAGCCAGTCTCTTTTAGCTTTCTAGCGGCGGGATCACTTTGCCCGCGTTCAGGATGCCTGCCGGATCAATCGCATTCTTGATTGCCAGCATGGTGGCCAACGCTGCAATGGGCTTGTGGCGTGCCATGCTGTTTAGTTTTGACAGGCCTACACCGTGTTCTGCTGAGAACGAGCCACCAAGTTCACGGACCTCTGCTTCGACCATAGCCATGATCGCGTCCTTCAAATCGGGCGACGTCGGACGCACGGTGTAATGGATATTCCCGTCTCCCAAGTGCGCGACCGTCATGTCCGTCGCGCCGGCGTCGACCTTTGGCAGGGCCACGGCCATGCGATCGAAAAATGTGGGGATCTCGTCGAGGGGTAAAGCAATGTCGTTAATGATCGCAGCGCGCGGCCCATGGAGCGAAAGTTCGGCGGCGCTTTCGCGGATTTTCCAGAAGGCGGCACGTTGCGTGTCGTTCGACGCGATCACTGCGTCAGTGACGAGCCCATCCTCCATCAGCGTGGCGAGGCTGGCTTCGAACGTGTCTTGTAGAATTGGAACGCCCTCAGGGCTGAGCGCTGCATCGCGCGGCGCGGTGGAGGCAAGTTCGACCAGAATGTTCACGGGATAAGTCGCGTCAAAGGGCGCGCGTTCGGTTGGGTGCAGGTCGGTATAAGCCGCCATGTAGTTTGCGGGCATGAATTCAAACGCCTCTACTGCGTCCGAACTCGCCTCTTGCAGTCGGTTCAGGGTTGTCAGGGCGTCAGCCAGCGAAGCGCAGGCCAGAAACCCGGTCGTCCGGACGCGCGGCGTCGGGTAGAGCTTGAGAGTGGCGGCAGTGATGATCCCAAGTGTGCCCTCGGCCCCGATGAGTAGATGTTTCAGCGCGTAGCCTGTATTGTCTTTGCGCAGCGCGGACATCAGATCCAGAACGGTGCCGTCGGGCAGGACAGCCTCTATCCCAAGGCACAGATCCCGCGTGTTCCCGTATTTCAGGACATTCGAGCCGCCCGCGTTTGTGGACAGGATCCCGCCAATGGTCGCTGATCCTTGGGCGCCAAAGGTCATGGGGAACTGCAGGCCCTGTTCAGCCGCAGCTTCGCGAAGAGTTTGCAAGATGGTGCCAGCCTGCGCCACTGCCACGCGGGTCACAGGGTCGATCTTGCGGATATGAGTCATGCGGTCGACCGAGAGGACCAGCGCATCCGGCGCGTGTGTGCCGCCAACCAACCCGCTTAGACCACCGGCGGGAACCACGGGGACTCCATGGGCGTGCGCGAGCTGCATGATCCGCGACACCTCTTCTGTCGAGCTGGGTCGGATCACAGCCATGGGATCGCCTGTCCACGCGCCTGTCCAGTCCTTGACCCATGGTGCGCAATCCGCGCCGGTCAAAAGGAGAGTCTGCGGCAGGGCTTCGGCAAGGCTGGCGAGAAAATTCATTAAAAATTCCATTTCAGGGCTTTTGGCGCTTGACGGTCCTTTACCGTGGCCTTAAGTCAGCGTCCACCAGATGGCGGAGTAGCTCAGTTGGTTAGAGCAGCGGAATCATAATCCGCGTGTCGGGGGTTCAAGTCCCTCCTCCGCTACCAGGTTTCCCAAACAGTTTTGATAAAAGAAACATTTGGTTATGCCTGATGACAGCGCGCCGTTTATGGCTGCGCAATGACCACTTCAGTTCCCCAACGCTCGCATTTTTGTTGGAGATCTCGGGGCAGGGGGCGATCCGTGAAGAATGCATCCAGATCAGCGAGCGATCCGATTCTGGCAGGTGCGTTCCGCTGGAATTTAGAGCCATCCGAAACGAGGAACGTTTTGCGTGACTGCCGCAGGATGGCCTGACTCACGCCAACCTCTTGGACGTCGAAATCCAGAATGTCCCCATCTTCGTCAAGCGCAGAGCAGCCGATCACCGCCAGATCGAATTTGAACTGGGCAATCGCCTGCACTGTCAAATTCCCGATCAAGCCTCCATCAGATCGCCGCAGGGTGCCGCCCGCCACAATCACCTGACAATCCGAGTTTTGCCCCAAGATATGTGCGACGTTGAGATTGTTCGTCACCACCATCATGTCGCGGTGACGCAGGAGTTCAGAGGCCACGGCCTCTGTGCTGGTGCCGATGTTCAGGAAAATCGAGGCATTCTCTGGGATTCGCGCGGCGCAGGCTTGGGCAATCGCAATCTTAGCGTCGGACTGCAGCAGACGACGCTCTTCGTATTCGATGTTCGTGGTGCCAGAGGGCAGAATGGCCCCGCCATGCACACGTTCCAGATGGCCGCCGTCGGCCAGATCGGTCAGATCGCGGCGGATTGTTTGCAGTGTAACGCCGAAATGGGCGGCCAATCCCTCGACGGTGACTTTGCCCTCGCGGCGGGCAATCTCCAGAATCTCTGGATGACGTAGTGTCTGGGACATGGCTCTCCTCCAAGCATCGCTCGATTATGCGCGTTTTTGTTCGTTATTCAAGAATCAGCAAACGAATCACCCTCGAATCGCAAATATGAGCGGTTTGCGGCGCAACAATCTTGCGCTGCACTGCGGAAAGTAGATCATGTCATACAGATTTCACAATATTTTTCAGTCGGATACCTGAAAGCGAACATTAACGAACATTTTAGGTTTCCTTTTTCTGCGTTCAGGCGTAGCTTTTCCCTCGAACCGAAGCGCGGTTGAGGGAGGACCCTGTGTCGGCATCTGGCGAAACGCAGCAGATTTTTGACCTGTTCATTATTGGCGGGGGCATCAATGGGTGCGGCATTGCGCGCGACGCGTCTGGCCGTGGTCTGAGTGTCGCCTTGGCCGAGATGAATGATCTAGCCTCTGCAACCTCTTCATCTTCGACAAAGCTGTTTCACGGTGGCCTGCGCTATCTGGAATATTTCGAGATTCGTCTGGTGCGCGAGGCGCTGATCGAACGCGAAGTGTTGCTCAAGGCGATGCCGCATATCAGCTGGCCCTTGCGTTTCGTGCTGCCTTACCACAAGGACATGCGTTTCGAGAATTCGACTCCGACCTCGCGCATTCTGAATACTGTGATGCCATGGATGAAGGGGCGCCGCCCCGCGTGGCTGATCCGTCTGGGCCTGTTCATGTACGACAATCTGGGTGGGCGCGAAATTTTGCCCGGCACCTCGACTGTCGACCTGACCCAAGGCCCCGAAGGCGCGCCGCTGCAGGAGCGCTTCGAAAAGGCCTATGAGTATTCCGATTGCTGGGTCGAGGACTCGCGTCTGGTTGTCCTGAACGCTCGCGACGCCGAGGCGCGCGGCGCCGAGATCATGACCCGTACCAAAGTTATGTCCTGCGTGCGTGTCGACGACATGTGGGAAGTGATCGTGCAGGACACGAACACTGGTGTTCAGCGCCGTTTCCGCGCCAAGATGCTGGTGAATGCGGGGGGGCCTTGGGTCGGCGATATCATCCACGGCAAGATCCGCTCGAACAGCACCGAAGGCGTTCGTCTGGTCCGTGGCAGCCACATCGTGACCCGCAAGCTCTACGATCACGACAAGTGCTATTTCTTCCAAGGGACCGATGGCCGGATCATTTTCGCCATCCCCTACGAGCAGGACTTTACCCTGATCGGAACCACAGACGCCGAGCATACCGATCCTTCGATCAAGCCCGAGTGCACCGATGAAGAGCGCGATTACCTGCTGTCCTTTGCCTCGGACTATTTCAAGCAACCGGTGACCCGCGACGATATCGTCTGGAGCTATTCTGGCGTGCGTCCGCTGTATGATGACGGTGCAAGCAGTGCGACGGCTGCGACCCGCGACTACACGCTCAAGGTTGATGCCGTTGGCGGTGCGCCCGTGCTGAATGTCTTTGGCGGCAAGATCACAACCTATCGCCGACTGGCCGAGAGCGCGCTGGAGCATATCCAAGAATATTTCCCACAAGCGCCAGGCACTTGGACCGCCGGTGTTGCCTTGCCGGGCGGGAACTTTGCGGTTAGCGACACCGAAAAGCTGATTGCTGATCTGCAACAAAAATATCCGTTCCTGACGCCCTTTTGGGCACGTCGCTTGATCCGTGCGTATGGGGCCGAGGCCTCGGAAGTGCTGGGAGACGTTCGGGAAGCGGAGCAACTTGGGCGTGACTTCGGGGCAACCTTGACCGAGGCTGAGGTCCGCTGGCTGATGGAACGCGAATACGCGCAAACAGCCGAAGACGTCGTGTGGCGGCGTAGCAAATTGGGTCTGCGTTTGACGGCTGAACAGGTCGCGGCGCTGGACCAGTGGATGAGTGACGCTCGGAGCATCGGGGCCGCGCAAGCGGCGCAATGATGCGATCGAACGACTGGGAGGAGGAACAATGACTCTCGCTCTTGAGCGGGTCACAAAGGTCGTGAGCGGCCAGACCCATATTTATGAGACCGATCTGGTCTTGCAGCCCGGCACGATGAATGTGCTGCTTGGACCGACCTTGTCGGGCAAGACGTCTCTGATGCGCTTGATGGCTGGTCTAGATGTCCCGACCTCGGGCCGGATCATGTGGAACGGTCAGGATGTGACCGGAATGCGTGTTCAGGACCGTCAGGTCGCGATGGTCTACCAGCAGTTCATCAACTACCCTTCGATGACCGTCTACGACAACATTGCCTCTCCGCTAAAGCTGATGGGCAAAACCTCGGCCGAGATTGACGCCGCGGTCAAGCAAGCCGCCGACCTGATGAAACTGACCCCGATGCTTCAGCGCAAGCCGCTGGAACTGTCGGGCGGCCAGCAACAGCGCTGCGCACTAGCGCGGGCCTTGGTGAAAAACGCGGGTCTGGTGCTGCTGGATGAGCCTCTGGCGAACCTCGACTACAAACTGCGCGAAGAGCTTCGGATCGAGATCCCCAAGATTTTCGAAGAGTCGGGCAGCATTTTCGTCTACGCGACCACCGAACCCGAAGAGGCTCTGCTTCTTGGCGGCAACTGCGCCACTCTGTGGGAAGGCCGTGTGACCCAGTTCGGTCTGACCCCTTCGGTCTATCGTCAGCCCGTAGATGCGACCACCGCGCGTGTGTTCAGTGATCCGCCCATGAACTTCTTGCAGATCAGCAAGACCGGCCACGTTCTGATGTTCGGCAAAGGCCAGAAGACCCCCGCAACCGGCGCCTTGGCGAACTTGCCGGATGGCCGCTACATCGCTGGTTTCCGTCCCAACCACGTCGAGATTGGCAAACACACTGCCGATGCGATGAAGTTTACCACGAACCTCGTTGTGACAGAGCTGACCGGCTCGGAAACCTTTGTTCACCTTAATCACCACGGCGAGCGCTGGGTCGGTCTGGTGCACGGGGTGCACAACCTGACGCTTGGCGCGCCGCTCGATGTCTATCTGGACCCGAGCCACGTCTACATCTTTGGCGAGGACGGCAAGCTGGTTGCCCCTGCCGCCTACGCAGCCGCCGCTTAAGGGAGAGGACCATGGCCAAGATTACCCTTGATAACCTCGCCCATTCGTACCTGCCGAACCCTACGTCCGAGGATGATTTCGCGCTGAAGCAGCTGGACCACGACTGGGTCGATGGCGAAGCCTATGCGCTGCTGGGTTCGTCCGGTTGCGGCAAGTCTACCCTTTTGAACATCATCTCGGGGCTGCTGACCCCGTCGCAGGGGCGCATCCTCTTTGATGGTCAGGACGTAACGCACGCGCCCACCGCCGAGCGCAACATCGCGCAGGTGTTCCAGTTCCCCGTGGTGTACGACACCATGACGGTGCGCGAGAACCTAGCCTTTCCGCTGAAAAACCGTGGCGCGGACCCCAAATACGTCGCCGAGCGAGTCCAACAGATCGGCAACATGATCGGCATGGAAGCGGAACTCGACCGCAAGGCGCGCGGCCTAACCGCTGACGCCAAGCAGAAGATCAGCCTTGGCCGCGGGATGGTCCGCGAGGACGTGAACGCGTTGCTGTTTGACGAGCCGCTGACCGTGATCGACCCCCACATGAAGTGGGAACTGCGGACCCAGCTGAAGAAGCTGCACCACGAATTCGGTCACACCATGATCTACGTGACCCACGACCAGACCGAGGCTCTGACCTTTGCGGACAAGGTTGTGGTTATGTACGACGGCCGAGTTGTTCAGATCGGCACCCCGGAAGAGCTGTTCGAAACGCCCGAGCACACCTTTGTCGGGTACTTCATCGGCTCGCCCGGCATGAATGTGATTCCTGCCAAAGTGGACGGTGACCGCGCTTATGTGAACGGAAGCTACGTGCAACTAGGCCGTGGCTATGAGCCAATCGACGGCAAAGTCGAAATCGGCGTGCGTCCCGAGTTCGCGACCCTGTCCGAGACAGAGGGTCTGCCGGTGAAAATCCGCCGCGTCGAAGATGTGGGCCGTCACAAAATTATTCGCGCCGAGTTCTTTGGCAGCGACATCAACATTATCGCGAACGAGGGCACCCCGATCAGCGCGGACATGAACCGCGTCAGCTTCGACCCCGCCCACGTCAACGTCTACGCCAACGACTGGCGCGTTAAGGGGGAGGTCGCCTGATGGAAAAGACAGTCAACCAAAAGGCATGGTTTCTGGTCCTGCCTGTTCTGATCCTTGTGGCGTTTTCGGCGGTGATCCCGCTGATGACCGTAGTGAACTACGCGTTTCAGGACACTTTCGGGAACAACCAGTTCTTCTGGGCCGGTCTCGATTGGTTCGATGAACTGCTACACTCGGACCGGATGTGGGACGCGCTGGGTCGTCAGATCGTGTTCTCTGCGATCATTCTGGCGATCGAGATCCCGCTGGGCATCTTCGTCGCGCTGAACATGCCGAAAAAAGGCTTCTGGGCCAGCTTCTGTCTGGTTCTGATGTCCCTGCCTCTGCTGATCCCTTGGAACGTGGTGGGCACCATCTGGCAGATCTTTGGCCGCGTGGACATTGGCCTTCTGGGCTACACGCTGGATAAATTGGGCATCAGCTACAACTACACTCAGGACTTCTACGCCGCGTGGATCACTGTGATCGTGATGGACGTATGGCACTGGACCTCGTTGGTGGCGCTGCTCGCCTATGCCGGTCTGCAGTCGATCCCCGACGCCTATTATCAGGCAGCCAAGATCGACCAAGCCAGCCGCTGGAAAGTCTTCCGCTACATCGAACTGCCCAAGATGATGGGTGTTCTGATGATCGCGATCCTGCTGCGCTTTATGGACAGCTTCATGATCTACACCGAGCCGTTCGTTGTCACCGGCGGTGGCCCCGGCAACGCAACCACCTTCTTGTCGATCGACCTCGTGAAGATGGCGCTTGGGCAATTCGATCTGGGACCGGCAGCAGCCTTCTCTCTGATGTACTTCCTAGTGATCCTCTTGATTTCGTGGGTGTTCTACACCGTCATGACCAACCTTGATAAGCGGGAGAGCTGATCCATGGCCGATATGACCGTCAATCAATCCGCTGCCCGCAGCAAGCCCGCGGTAAAAGTGAATACCCGCGCCATCGTCATGGGCCTATACCTGTTGTTCCTACTGCTGCCGATCTATTGGCTGCTGAACATGAGCCTGAAAACCAATGCGGAAATCCTTGGTGATTTCTCGCTTTGGCCCCGCGATCTGACATTTCAGAACTATGCGACGATCCTGACCGATCCCAGTTGGTACATGGGGTACGTGAACTCGCTGATCTACGTTGTGATGAACACCTTCATCAGCATCGTGGTGGCATTGCCCGCAGCCTATGCGTTCAGCCGCTACAGCTTCATGGGTGACAAGCATCTGTTCTTTTGGCTGCTGACCAACCGCATGGCACCGCCCGCCGTGTTCGCGCTGCCCTTCTTCCAGCTCTATAGCTCGGTCGGGCTCTTCGATACGCACATCGCGGTTGCCCTTGCGCACTGCTTGTTCAACGTGCCGCTCGCCGTTTGGATTTTGGAAGGCTTCATGCGCGGCGTTCCCAAAGAGATCGACGAAACCGCCTATATCGACGGCTACAGCTTTGGACGGTTCTTCATCAAGATCTTCATGCCTCTGATTGCCAGCGGCGTGGGTGTGGCAGCATTCTTCTGCTTCATGTTCTCTTGGGTGGAATTGCTACTTTCCCGCACCCTGACCTCGGTCGAGGCCAAGCCGATCGCCGCCACAATGACCCGTACGGTTTCGGCCTCTGGCATGGACTGGGGCGTGTTGGCTGCCGCGGGTGTCCTGACTATCGTGCCTGGTGCGCTCGTGATCTACTTTGTCCGCAACTACATCGCCAAGGGCTTTGCCCTGGGTCGTGTGTAACCCCGAAGAATAGGAGATCGATCAATGGCTTGGATGGCATGGACTTGGCCGACTGCAATCTTCTTTGGTGTGATTGCGATGCTGCTGCTCACCTTTACGGTGCTGGCTATCAAATTCCCCGAGACGCCCCGCACGGGCGTCCTGCGGATCGAAACGACGCGCGGTGATCGTCTGTTCATCACGCTTCTGGGCTCTGCTTTCATCAACCTCGCATGGCTGGGGTTGGTGGGGGACAACCAGCCCTACGCTCTGGGGGTTTGCCTTGTTTACGCTCTGGCGGTGTTCCGCTGGGTCTAAAGGCTGACCTCTGCCGGCGGCAACGACCGCCGGCCAATATGTGAACGGTTCAATATAGGGAGGAAACTATGAACCCGTTTTTCAAATCAACTACGGCACTGGGCATCGCGCTGACCCTGCTGTCCGGCCCCGCGTTCGCGGATATGGAGGCTGCGAAGCAGTTCCTCGACGAGGAAATCGGTGAGCTGTCCGCGCTGAGCCGGGCCGAGCAGGAAGCCGAAATGCAGTGGTTCGTGGATGCCGCGCAGCCGTTTGCGGGCATGGAAATCAAGGTGGTTTCTGAAACCATCACCACCCACGAATACGAATCCAAAGTGCTGGCGCCTGCCTTCACCGCGATCACCGGCATCCAGGTCACCCACGACCTGATCGGCGAAGGCGACGTGGTCGAAAAGCTGCAGACACAGATGCAGTCGGGCCAGAACATCTACGACGGCTATATCAACGACTCCGACCTGATCGGCACCCACTGGCGCTACCAGCAGGCCCGCAACCTGACCGACTGGATGGCAGGCGAAGGCGCTGACGTCACCAACCCGAACCTCGACATCGACGATTTTGTCGGCGTCTCGTTCACCACCGGCCCCGATGGCAAGCTGTATCAGCTGCCCGACCAGCAGTTCGCGAACCTCTATTGGTTCCGCTACGACTGGTTCAACGATCCCAAGACCCAAGAGGACTTCAAAGCCAAGTACGGCTACGATCTAGGTGTTCCGGTCAACTGGTCGGCCTATGAGGACATCGCAGAGTTCTTTACCGGTCGTGACATGTCTTATGCGGGCGGCCCGTCCGAGGGCGTCTATGGCAACATGGACTACGGCAAGAAAGACCCGAGCCTTGGCTGGCGTTACACCGATGCGTGGCTGTCGATGGCTGGTGCTGGCGACAAGGGTGAGCCCAACGGTCTGCCCGTCGACGAATGGGGTATCCGCGTTAACGAAAACAGCCAGCCTGTCGGTTCGTGCGTGGCCCGTGGCGGCGCAACCAACGGCCCCGCAGCGGTTTACGCGATCACCAAATCGATCGAGTGGCTGGAAAAGTACACGCCCCCTGCAGCAGCCGGTATGACCTTCTCTGAAGCAGGTCCGGTGCCCGCACAGGGTAGCATCGCACAGCAGATGTTCTGGTACACTGCCTTCACCGCCGACATGGTCAAAGAAGGCCTGCCGGTCATGAATGAAGATGGCACTCCCAAGTGGCGCATGGCTCCCAGCCCGCACGGTGCTTACTGGGAAGAAGGCACCAAGATTGGCTATCAGGACGCCGGTTCGTGGACTCTGATGGAGTCGACCCCTGTCGACAACGCCAAGGCTGCATGGCTCTACGCGCAGTTCGTCACCTCCAAGACTGTGGACGTGAAGAAATCGCACGTGGGTCTGACCTTTATCCGCGAGTCCACCATCCAGCACGACTCGTTCACCGAGCGCGCACCGCAACTGGGTGGTCTGGTCGAATTCTACCGTTCGCCCGCCCGCGTTCAGTGGTCGCCGACCGGCACCAACGTGCCTGACTACCCCAAGCTGGCTCAGCTGTGGTGGCAGAACATCGGCGATGCAATGTCGGGTGCCAAGACTCCCCAAGAGGCAATGGACTCGCTCTGCGCCGATCAGGAAAAGGTTCTGGAGCGTCTTGAGCGCGCCGGCGTTCAGGGTGATATCGGTCCCAAGCTGAACGAGGAGCAGGACCCCGAGTACTGGCTGTCGCAGCCCGGCTCGCCCAAGGCCAAGCTCGAGAACGAGCGTGAAGAGCCCCAGACCGTTTCCTACGACGAGCTGATCGCCAGCTGGAAGTAAGCGGTTTTGAAACAGGGGCGGGGCCAGTCATGGCCTCGCCCTTTGTTGTTTGCAAATTCCCGTTAAATTAGAAAAAGTCCCCACGTTGCACCGAGGCAGAGGAGGCCCCCTGATGACGTATATTTTAGCAATCGATCAGGGCACCACATCCAGCCGCGCGATCCTGTTTGACAGCGAGATGAAGCTGCGCGCGACCGCTCAGGAAGAATTCACGCAGCATTTCCCAAAGTCAGGCTGGGTCGAGCATGACCCCGCGGATATCTGGTCCACCACCGCTGGCACGGCCCGCGAAGTGATCGAACGTTGCGGCATCAGTGCCAACGACATCGCTGCCATCGGCATCACCAACCAGCGCGAAACCACCTTGGTTTGGGAAAAAGACACCGGCAAGCCGATCTACAACGCCATCGTCTGGCAAGACCGCCGCACGTCAGACTATTGCAAAGAGCTGAAGGCCGCTGGCCACGAAGAGATGTTCACCGACCGCACCGGCCTGCTGCTGGACCCCTATTTCTCGGGGACCAAGCTGAAGTGGATCTTGGATCACGTGGACGGTGCCCGCGAACGCGCCCGCAATGGCGAGCTGCTGTTTGGGACTGTCGATACGTTCCTCATCTGGAAGATGACGGGGGGCAAATCCCATGTGACCGACGCCACGAACGCCGCGCGCACGCTGCTCTATGATATCCGCAAAGGGCGCTGGTCGCAGACGATCTGCGATCTGCTAGACATCCCGATGGAGATGCTGCCGACCGTGCAGGATTGCGCCAGCGAGTTCGGCGTGACGCGCGCGGATCTCTTCAGCAAAGAGATCCCGATCCTTGGCGTCGCGGGCGACCAACAGGCCGCGACCGTGGGGCAGGCGTGTTTCAAACCCGGCATGCTGAAATCGACCTATGGCACGGGGTGCTTTGCGCTGCTGAACACAGGCGACACGCCTGTTCGGTCGAACAACCGTCTGCTGACGACCATCGCCTACCAGCTGGATGGCAAGCCGACCTACGCCCTGGAAGGCTCGATCTTTATCGCGGGTGCGGTAGTCCAGTGGTTGCGGGACGGTCTGCAGATCATTCGCAGCGCGTCAGAAACCTTGCCGCTCGCAAAGCAAGCGGATGATGGTCAGGACCTGATCCTCGTTCCCGCGTTCACCGGCCTTGGTGCGCCCTATTGGGATGCAGAGTGTCGTGGGGCGGTCTATGGCCTTACCCGCAACTCTGGCCCTGCCGAGTTCGCCAAAGCAGCTCTAGAGAGTGTCGGCTACCAAACCCGTGACCTGCTGGAGGCGATGACCGCCGATTGGCAGAACGAAGGCGGCGAAGCGACCCTGCGCGTGGATGGCGGGATGAGCGCCAACGACTGGGCCATGCAATTCCTGTCAGACATCATCGGCGCGCCTGTGGACCGCCCGACTGTGCTGGAAACCACTGCGCTTGGCGCCGCTTGGCTTGCTGGCATGAAGGCTGGCGTCTATCCGCCCATGGAAGAGTTCGCCAAAACATGGGCGATTGAGCAGCACTTCGACCCCTCTATGGACGACGAAACCCGCGCGACCAAGTACGACGCATGGAAGCGCGCTGTTCAGGCCACGATGAGCGTCTGATGCAGTTCGCTCTGGCCGCCCCCGCCCGCATCGAATTTGGCCGCGGCAAGTCTAGCATGGTCGCCCCTGCGGTGACCGCACTCGGCTTGCGTGTGCTCTTGGTGCGTGGTCGATCTGTTGCTTGGGCGGACACGCTAGAGCGGGACCTGAAGTCTGGTGGCGCTGCGGTCACGGTGGTCTATGGCGCTGGCGAGCCGGACTTGCCGTTACTACTTGATTTGGTCGATGAGGCCAGAGAATCGCAGATCGACGTGGTTGTCGGAGTGGGTGGCGGATCGGTTATCGACTTGGCCAAGGCTTTGGCGGCGTTGGTACCCGCCCCTGCAGGGCCGATGCGCTATCTCGAGGTGGTAGGCGAAGGTAAACCCCTAGAGGCGGCACCTCTGCCATTCGTGGCGGTCCCCACCACATCAGGCACAGGCGCAGAGGTCACCAAGAATGCGGTGATCGGCATTCCCGAAGCGTCCCGCAAAGTCAGCCTGCGCGACGATCGCATGCTTGCGGATCTGGCCGTGATCGACCCTGCTCTGACGGATGGTTGCCCGACCTCGGTCACTTTGGCCTCGGGGTTGGACGCGATCGTACAGGTCATCGAACCCTACCTGTCGTCCCGCGCGACAGTGCTGACCGATGCCTTGTGTCGGGACGCAATCCCGATGGGGCTTTCCGCTCTTGTCCGGCTGATGAAGGCCGAGGATACCGAGGCGCGCGACGCAATGGCTTTGACCAGCGTGTATGGTGGCCTGGCGCTCGCGAATGCGGGCCTTGGGGCGGTGCACGGCGTAGCGGGGGTGCTTGGGGGAACGACGGGTATCGCGCACGGCGTTTTGTGCGGGCGTTTCTTGTGCCCAGTGCTTCGGGACCACGAAGCCGCGCCCGATTTGCCAGAGGATACGCGGGTGAGGCTGCAACGCGTCAAGGAATGGATCGCGACGGCGCTCGGGACCGACCCTGAGCAAGCAATTGATGCGTTAGATCGTTGGATAGACAGCGCTGGCCTACCGAGATTGAGCACTCTTGTAGATACTTTGATTGATGCCGAAAGGATCGCCGAGGCTTCCGCTATGTCGTCGTCAATGAAGGGGAATCCCGTGACGATCCCGCAGGACCGCTTGACCAAAATGATCGCCAAGACATTTATGTAGCGGCTTCGCGCAATATCAAAATTGCGCAAATGTAATACCTTTCCTCTAATCTAGGGATAGTTTTGGGCGTTTCTTTGTATGAGACGGACGTCCCTGTAGATCCGTAAGATTGTCATTTTTTCCTTCGAACGTCCGGCTGCCGCTACAACATTTCGATGGAAAAACGCCTATGGTACAAATGACTGCCCGCCCCGCCGCAAGTGAACTTGTTCACGGAGAATGGGAGAATGTTGATGCCTTGGAAGCACTTAACGTCTTGTCCAATCCCGTCATGATTGCCGACAATGAAATGGTTATCCGTTTCGTCAACGACGCCGCCTACAAGATGTTCGAGGCGATTGAACCGGACATCCAGCAGGACCTGCCCAAGTTCCAGGCCCGCGGCGTTCTGAATAAATCGATCGATCAATTCCACAAGAACCCCGCCTATCAGCGCCGTCTGGTCTCTGGAATGCTGAAACCCCATGACGGCAAGTTCACCATCGGCGGCAAACATTTGGAATTCCGCGCGACGCCAAAGTTCGACATGGACGGCAACCTCGTGTCGATTTTTGTCGAATGGAAGGACCAGACCGAACTCAAGGATGCTCAAACCCAGGTTGAACGGCTGATCTCGGGTGTTCTGGACATGGCCGCTGCGCATCAGGATGGCATGATCACTAGCGTTATCTCGCCCGATGGGTTGGATGCAGAATATGCGTCGATTGCGACCAAAGTGAACGAGATGGTTAACGGCCACATTACCACCAAGAAAAAGATCATCGTCGCGATGCAGGCCTTTGCCAAAGGCGATTTGGATTTTGAAATCGAGCAGTTCAGCGGCGAACGCAAGTTCATCAACGATGCGATTGAGGACGTCCGCCGCGCCTTCAAGACTGTTGTGAACGACATTCAAGGGCTGTCGCAAGCCATCGTAGACGGCAATCTGGATCAGGTGATTACCCCCGAGAATTACGATGGCGCCTATCGTGATATCATCGAAGCATTCGAGCTGGCCTATGCCTCGCTGAACAATACGATTCACGAAATCAATGAGCAGATTAACCAGATCTCGGTGACGATCACGCAGATCAGTTCCTCGGCGCAGTCCTTGTCGGGTGATGCTCAGATGCAGTCTACAGCCGTCGAGCAAATCTCGGCGACCACCGAAGAGACTGACCAGATGGTGCGCAGCAACGCAGACTCTAGTGCTTCGATCAGCAAGGTTGTGACGGCGGCCCGTGGGGTGACCACTGACGGGCAAGCGAAGATGGCGGAAATGGTCGCGGCCATGCATGACATCCGCGGCGCATCGACGGATATTGGCAAAATTATCAAGGTGATTGACGAAATTGCCTTCCAGACGAACCTGTTGGCGCTGAACGCAGCGGTTGAGGCAGCCCGAGCAGGCGAACACGGACGCGGCTTTGCCGTCGTAGCCCAAGAAGTGCGCAATCTGGCAGGACGTTCGGCCCAAGCGGCTAAGGAAACTTCGGACCTGATCGAAAGCTCTGGCAACAAGGTGAAGGCAGGCGTGGCGCTGGCCGATGAAACGCAGTCGTCCTTTGTAAGCATCACTTCGGATATCGAGAAGATCGACGTTCTGATGGCGAACATCGCAAGCAGCAGCGCCGAGCAATCCCGCGGGATCACGCAGATCAGTCAGGCGGTGAACGAGATAACCAAAAGCAGTATGTCAGTGACCAGCCAATCGGACGAATTGGCCGCAGCAGCTGCCGAGATGGAAGCAGCAACGCAATCGGTCAAAGGTCAAATGCAAAGGTTCAAACTGCGCCCGCGCAGGAAAGCTACTGCAACAGCCAACACTGCTCAGGATATGATGCAGGGTGTCTCCCCTGAGATGATGAAGCAAATACAGGCATTTATCGCAAGCCAAGCGCGATAACGCTAAGTCAAAATATCGCGATGCGAAGGTGCCGAGCGTGGCACCTTCGCGTATTTGTATCTCATCTTGCGATTTTATGTCGGTGGGATCGAACATCTTTCCGTTGCGTCAGTTTTAATTATATGCAAAAAAATTAATGCAATTTTGTCGTGTGCGCCCTAATTCGAACACACATTCGGAGTACAACTTTCAGAGATAGCTTTTGAGCAGGATGCAGCGCGCTGCGTCTGGCGTCTTTGAATTATTTTATTTTGGATAACGATTTGCCATGGAAAACTGGAACGATCTACGCATCTGCCTAGCGCTACACCGGTTCGGGACCATGTCGGCAGCGGCCTCTTACATCGGGGCAAATGTCGCGACCGTGTCACGCCGGATCCACAAACTTAGCGAAGAAATGGGCCAACCGCTGTTCACCAAGAAGGGTGTGATCTGGACGGCGACGCCCTTTGCCATGCATTTTATTTCTTGGGCCGAGCAAACGGAATGGCGGCTCGCGGATCTATCAGAAAAGCAAAATGCGGACATCACGAGCGTGATAGTTCGACTTGACGAGACCACGCGCGGATCAGTGGCGATGTCGGGTATCAGCGCCTTGGCCGCGGAACGACCAGATCTGAACGTGACGTTTACCACCTTAGACGGAGCCTCGCGGGGCGGCGACATCCAATGTGCGCTTAGCTGCAATGCGCTTGAGGATATGGACCTGATGCAGGTGCCGGTGGGTCACGTGCGCCGCGCGGTTTGGTGTGGGGCTAATTTTCAGAAGGACTTGCGGGGTTGGGTCAAAGTCGGCTCTGCGAGACGGGATGAACGCCTACATGCGGCGTTGCATCAGGCCTTTGGTGCGCCCACGGTTGTGACCGAGGATGTGTCTGGCGTGATGGATATTGTTCGCAAAAACCCGCTCGTGGTCGTTCTACCTGTTGATCTCGCGCTCAGTCAGAGGGGGCTCCGGCTCGTCGACAGTTTCCCGGTAATCGAGGATGAAGTTTACCTCTATCTGCCGACGATCCGCGAGAATGAGCAGCTCGGGCAGGACTTGATCGCTGCAACGCGCAAATCCCTTTGCACTGAAGACAACGCGCTGGTGTTGCCGCGCTTGGCCCTGGCAGCGGTTAGCTGATCGGCGTCGCAGCCAGTTGACGCAGGGCACCCGCCCGCGCGGCAAGGGTCGCGGCAATTTCTAGCGCGCTTTCGCTCAGCATATCCTTGTCGACAAAGACATCGACGTCGTGGGCTGCGACGAATGCCTGCCCGTGGATCTCTGGCAGGCTGGAAGTCAGTATAATCCCCGCGCAGGCAGTTTTCGAATTCAGGGCGCGCACTGAACGAATGAGTTCGCCGCTCAGCGCCCCATCAATATAAGCATCCAAGATGATGACGCAGCCCGCGCTTCTTGATGCGTGGCAAAAATTCAGAAACTCATTTGGCTTTTCAAAAACCTCAACAGAGTGCTGTCCGCATCGGGACAGCCAGCGCATCATGAGTTGAGCATGTAGGGAGTCGTCCTCGAGAATTGCGATCTGCATCAGGGCCGACCCATTTTGACTGTTTTATCTCTGCTTTTGCATATTGATCGACTCACCCTTGGGTTGAAAGGTGTGGAATTGCATTGGGGTAAATGCGTTGTTAACCAGAATGGTCGTTACGGTACATCCGCGTGGGGTGCGCTTTGGTGGTTTCGAGCAAAACTGACACGAAATCTCGTTGCTCTGCGCTGGACAGAGTTTGGTCGCGCATTGACACGCCCACAGGCCCGCCAAGCAGATCGCCTTCGAGTTCAAGCACCGCAAGAGTGCCATTCTCAAGTTCCGCACCGACGACCCCGTGCGAAATGAACCAAATCACGTCAGAGCGCTGTACCACCCGCCGGCCAAAGGCGAGCGACACGTTCTCGAACGCGGGGCTGACATTGTTCAGGCCAATGGAGTGCAAATAGGACCGCACCGAGGACGCGATCACCGCCCCTGATGGCGGCAGCATCAGCGGATAGTTTCCGATCTCCTCCAATTGCCAAGAGCGCGACAAGAGAGGGTGATTTGGCCTGACCACGGGCACGACTTTTTCCGAATAGAGCTGCCGGAAGCTCAGACCTTCGACCGCACCGGCAGGTGGCATCCGCCCGACGACCATATCCAATGCCCCCTCGCGGAGCTGCGACAACAGCATCCAGTTCGGTCCGGTCGTCACGCGCAGCAGGCAATCGGGGTGCATATCGCGGAATTTGAGTGCCGCCTCGGGCAGCAGGAACGTGGCCGCAGTGGGCAGAGCGCCGACGGACAGGCGGGACGGGGCACGTGGGGCCTCGCGCACCAAATCTTGCGCGCGCTGAAGGTCGATCATCGCAGAACCGGCGTGCTGCTGGAACAGTTTGCCTGCCATGGTCAGCGCAAGTCGCCTGCCAGAGCGGTCGAACATTGGCACGCCAAGAATATCCTCAAGCTCTTTGATGGTTTTGGATGCGGCGGGTTGGCTGACGTTCAGGGCGTTCGCGGCCGCGCTCAGACTGCCAAGGCGGGCTGTTTCCAGAAAGCACCGGATGTGACGCATCCGAATGTGAGGGTCAATCATGTCATAACTCATGGGTTATGTATTTTTTCTCTATTTATAATTTTCATAGAGGTCTGGTCATGTCAAACACCAGCTCAGGGAGATTCACATGCAGACTGTTTTGTTCGATCAGATGATGGTTCATTTCCGTGACGAAGGTCCTCGGGATGGCCGCGTGGTGATGTTTGGCAACTCGCTCGGGACCGATCTGCGGGTCTGGGACATCTTGCTGCCTTTGCTGCCCGAAGGTCTGCGCATCGTTCGGTTCGACAAGCCCGGTCACGGGCTGAGTGATTGCCCCGAGGCGCCTTATGCGATGGGCGAATTGGTCCGTGATGCAGAGAACCTTGCCGAGCATCTGGGTCTGAAAGACATCACTTTTGTCGGGCTGTCGATTGGCGGTCTGATCGGACAGGGCTTTGCGGCCAAGCGTCCCGATCTGGTCAAAGCCTTGGTCCTGATGGACACCGCAGCCCAGATCGGCACCGACGACATGTGGAACACCCGCGTGAACGCAGTCCGCAAGGGCGGCATTGAATCGCTGGCCGACCCCATTCTGGAACGCTGGTTTGCGCCGACCTATCGAAACGGTCAGCCGTCTCAGATGGCCGCATGGCGCAACATGCTGTGCCGTACCCCCGCCGAGGGCTACATCGGTTGCTGTCAGGCCATCGCTGCGGCGGACCTGACTGAAAGCACTCGCGCCCTGACCCTGCCCGTGCTTGCAATGGCAGGCGATCAGGACGGCAGCACGCCCCCCGCAATCGTTCAAGCTACTGCCGAGCTTTGCGGTGCTGCGTTCCACATTATCGAAGACGCGGGCCACTTGCCCTGTGTCGAGCAGCCCGAAGTGGTTGCAAAACTTATCAATGACTTTCTGGAGGCCACAGCCTGATGTCCGACCGTTTTGACACCGGCATGAAAACCCGCCGCGAAGTTCTGGGCGATGCCCACGTAGACCGCGCCGAGGCCAACAAAACCGATTTCGATCTCGCTTTCCAAACCCTGATCACCGAGGGCGCATGGGGGACTGTCTGGTCCTCGGACGGCATCAGCCGCCGCGAACGCTCGATGATCACGCTGGCCCTGCTGGCCGCGACCGGAAACTTCGAAGAGATCCCCATGCATATCCGGGCCACTGCCCGTACCGGCGCAAGCACGCGTGACGTTCTGGAAGCCTTTCAGCACGTTGCCATCTACGCCGGGGTCCCACGCGCGAACCATGCCTTGAAATTGGCGAAAGCCACCTATGCCGAAATGGAGGCGGCATCTGATGACTGATTTAGGCCCGCTTATTCCGCGGAATCGCGAAGCGCACCCAGACGCATACGATCCTGCATATAAAACTTCTGTTGCCCGTTCCCCCTACCTGCCTTTGTTGTCGATGGAATCCGGCCTCTCCGAGGAAACCGGTCCCACCTTTGGCCACAGCAAACTTGGGGCGCTCGACAATAACCTGATCCTCAACTGGACCAAGGGCGCGGCCCCCGCTGTGGGTGAACGCATCCTGATGCACGGCCGTGTGGTGGATGAAAACAACCGCGCTGTGCCCAACACGCTGGTTGAAATCTGGCAGGCGAACGCCGGTGGCCGTTACCGCCACAAGAAAGACACCTATCTTGCGCCTCTGGACCCGAACTTTGGTGGCTGCGGTCGCACCCTGACCGACGAGAACGGCTACTACCAGTTTCTGACCATTCGCCCCGGTGCCTATCCTTGGCCGAACCGCGGAAATGACTGGCGCCCGATGCACATCCACATCTCGGTCTACGGTCACAGCTTTGGTCAGCGCCTGATCACCCAGATGTATTTCGAGGGCGATCCGCTGATCAACCACTGCCCGATTGCGGCAACCATCAAGAACCGCAGCCAGCTGGACCGTCTGGTCGCGCCGCTGGATCTGGCAAGCTCGCGTCCGCTGGACTTCTTGGCCTACAAGTTTGACATCGTTCTGCGCGGTCGCCGCCAGACCATGTTCGAAAACAAGCTGGAGGGGATGTAAGATGGTACAGAAACTGGACACTCTGGTAGAGACCCCGTCGCAGACCGCTGGCCCCTACGTCCACATCGGTTTGATGCCCACCTATGCGGGCAACGCGGGCTACTACGACGAAGAGATCGGCACCAGCCCCATCGCCGATGGCGTCAAAGGCGAAGTGATCGAGATTGTTGGGTCAGTCTTCGACGGCACCGGTTGGGCCATGCGCGATGCGCTGCTCGAAAGCTGGCAGCCCGACGCGGCTGGCAGGTTCGCGGGCCAAGAGGGTGCAGACCCCGCCGTGACTGGCCACTGCCGCTTTGCTGCGGATGCCGAGACTGGCGAGTTCACCCTGCGCACCGTGAAGCCGGGCAAAGTTCCGAACCGTGGTGGTGGCTTCTCGGCCCCGCACATTTCGGTCTGGATCTGCGCACGCGGCATCAACATCGGTCTGCAAACCCGCATCTACTTCGAGGACGAGGACAACAGCACTGACCCGCTGTTGGCCCGCATCGAGCAGCGTCCCCGCGTGGACACGCTGATCGCGAAAAAGACCGCCGACGGCAAATACCGCTTCGACGTCCGTCTTCAGGGCGAAGGCGAGACGGTTTTCCTCGACATCTAAGTTATTCGGGGCGTCCATGAGTGGGCGCCCCTCAGTATGAAAGACGCGAACATGACCAAACCCTGCATCATCTGTGTGGCGATCACTGGCTCGCTGCCGACCAAAGAGAACAACCCTGCGGTGCCGATCACTGTGGCAGAGCAGATCGAAAGCACTCAGGAAGCTTTCGAAGCTGGCGCAACCATCGCCCACTGCCACGTGCGTGACGACGAAGGCAAGCCGACCTCGGACCCCGAGCGTTTTGCCCGCCTGAAAGAGGGTTTGGAAAAGCATTGCCCCGGCATGATCGTGCAGCTGTCGACCGGTGGCCGCAGCGGTGCGGGCCAGACCCGTGGCGGTATGCTGCCCCTGTCGCCCGACATGGCGTCGCTGTCGGTTGGCTCGAACAACTTCCCCACCCGTGTCTATGAAAACCCGCCGGAACTGGTCGATTGGCTGGCCTCCGAGATGGTGAAATATGGCGTGAAGCCCGAGATCGAGGCTTTCGACCTGAGCCACATCCTCAAGGCCGCCGACATGTTTAAGAAGGGCCAGATCGCAGAAACCCCCTACGTCCAGTTCGTGATGGGTGTGAAGAACGCAATGCCCGTGGACCGCGATGTCTTTGATTACTACATCAAAACCGTGCACCGCCTGTTTGGCGAGGATGCCAACTGGTGCGCAGCCGGTATCGGTGCCCACCAGATTACCCTGAACGACTGGGCCGTGTCGTCAGGCGGTCACGCCCGCACCGGTCTGGAAGACAACGTACGTATCGACCGCGACACACTGGCGCCCTCGAACGCGGCACTGGTGCAGCGCGTGGTCGATCTGTGCGACAAGTACGAGCGCCCCGTTGCCACATGGCAGCAAGCGCGTGAAATGCTGAACCTCAAGGTCCCCGCAATCGCATGACCCCGACCCCTTTGACTGGCGCCGTGATGGCGCCGCTCTATGGCGATCAACAGGCCACCGCCCTTCTGTCAGAAGAGGCGGTCGCCGCGCATATGGTCGCCTTTGAGATAGCTTTGGCCCGCGCGACCGAGGCGGCTGGCCTGACTGAAACCGGCAGCGCCGATGCAATCGCTGCCGCGCTGGACGGGTTCGATGCGGACTTGGCTGGACTGGGGCAGGGGACCGCTTCGGCGGGTGTTCCCGTGCCAGCTCTGGTTGCCCAACTGCGCGCCGCGTGCGGCGAGGCAGGGCAGGCCTTGCACTGGGGCGCGACCTCGCAAGACGTAGTGGACACCGCGACCGTGATGGCCGTGCGTGATGTGCTGGAGCTGTACGCGGATCGCGTGTCTGCGCTGATTGGCGCTTTTGAACAGCAGTCCGAGGCATTTGGCGATGTGGTTATGGGTGGCCGTACCCGGTCGCAAGTGGCCACTCCGATCACCTTTGGCATGCGGATCGCTACGTGGGCGGCACCGCTGATCGCATTGGAAGCAGAACTGCCCGCGCTGAAGGACCGGATCGCTCGGGTCCAGTTCGGCGGAGCGGCAGGCAACAATCTGGCCGTGGCACCCCACGGGGCAGACATTGCCGCAACTTTGGCGTCTGAATTGGGCCTAGGTGCGACAGTCCAGTGGCACGGCGACCGCAGCGCAGTCATGGCTGTGGGCGCTTGGGTGGGCCGCGTGACCGCAGCCTTGGCCAAGATGGCAGGCGACCTGATCCTGATGGGTCGGTCCGAAGCCGCCGAGGGCAAGGCAGGTAAAGGCGGCGGATCGTCGACCATGCCGCAGAAGTCCAATCCCGTCGCGTCCGAGGCGATCGTCACGCTGAATGCCTATGTCACCGCGCTGACCCCCATGCTCGCCATGGCGGCCAGCCCTACAGAAGAGCGGGACGGGGGCCGTTGGGCGATGGAATGGTTCGCCCTGCCGCAAATCCTGATCGCAGGTGCAGCAGCATTGCGTCATGGCGCCGATCTGGCCGCGACCCTGCAAGCCTTCCCCGAGAATATGACGCGGATGCTGGACGCAAACGGCGGCGCGATCATGTCCGAAGCTGCCAGCTTTGCCCTTGCCGCGCACATGCCGCGTGCCGAGGCGCAAACGCTGGTGAAGGATGCTCTGAAACTGGTGAACGGGCAGGGCAAAACCCTGACCGAAGCTCTGTCCGAAATTGGGCCCGACGGGATCGACTGGGTGCAAATCCTTAATCCCCGTCAGGCCATCGCGCCGTCGCAGGCGCAGGCAAAGGCGATCTTTGCCAATCGAACCAACTCTTTGGAGGAGACGAAATGAACAAAGTGTATGGCAGCGCGGCGGAGGCTCTGGATGGCCTGCTGCGCGACGACATGCTGATCGCGGCAGGGGGCTTTGGCCTGTGCGGGATTCCCGAACTGCTGATTGATGCGATCGTGGAAAGCGGGGTCAAAGGTCTGACCGTTGCGTCGAACAACGCCGGTGTGGATGGCTTTGGC